>CAMLOA010000001.1 GCA_946481445.1 uncultured Devosia sp.
CCAGCCAGGCGGTCGTCCTGGCCACCCCATCCGCGCCGATCTCCGGCTGGTCGCTGTAGACGCCCAGCATGTGATCGGTGCCGGGGATGATGATGGCCTGTTTTGGGCCTTCGGCAAGAGCCAGGTATTGCTCGAAATAGCCGGTGGCGGGGTCGGCTTCGCCGGCCAGGGTCAGGAAGGGACCGGTGTAACCGGCGAAGCCGGCGGCGAGTTCATGCGCATCGAGGCTGGCGAAGAAGGGGGCATCGAGCGAGATGACGCGCCAGCCCAGGTCGATGGTGAAATTGCCGGTATCGCGGGCGGTGGTGAAGGCTGCCTCACCGAGGAATTCGGTGAACTCGCCTTTGAGATCGCCCATCTGGCCCCAGACGGCGACGGCGGCATAATCCTCGGGCGCCAGCATGGCGATGGCGGCGCCGAAGCTGTAGCCGAGCACGCCGATGCGGGTGGTGTCGACACCTTCGACCGAGGCGAGGTGGGCCTGGGCGATGGCCGCGTCTTCGAGCATGCGGTCGATGGTGACCGAGGCTTCGCTGGCCGGATCGCTGTCGCCATAGCCGCGGAAGTCGATGCGCAGCGAGGCAATCCCGGCTTCGGCCAGCGCGGCGGCCTGGGCGGCGAAAATGCCGCCGATCTCGTCGCGATTGCTGGCAAAGCCATGCAGCATGACGACGGCCGGGCCGCTGGCACCGCCCTCGGGCAGCGACAGCGTGCCGACCACCCCGGCATCGAGGGTGACGACGGTCTCTCCGGCGAGGGCGGGGCTAAGGGCAGTGGCCAGAAACAGGGCGGCGGCGGTGGCGGTGCGGGTGAACATGGCGGCGTCTCCTTGGGGTTGATGACACCTGTTCTAGGCGGCGCAGGCGCTGCGGGATTGAACAAATCCGACAATGTGCGCAGCAGCCGGAAAGCCGCGGAATGCGGGGGTTTGCGGCCCGATTAAGAAGCGCCGTGGAATTAAAGTTTGCATATTGCCCCCCTCCGCTTGTTGGGCGATGAACGGAGACGCGCGCGGAGACCGATGAGTGCCCATAACCAGCAATGTCTTCGTCCGATCGGCCGTGATCCTGCTGGTGGTTGGCTTCCTGGCGCTGGCAGGGATCGTCGGCACCACCATCTGGCTGGTGGAACGGACGCAGGCCTATTTCAACGAAGTGGTGGAAGCGCGCGAGGCGCGGGCCGCCACGGTCGACCTCCGCACGGCGCTGCAGGATGTCGAGACCGGGCAGCGCGGCTATTTGCTGACGCTCGACGAGGCCTATCTCGAACCCTATGAAACGGCCGTCCTGACCGTCGACCAGAAATATCGGGACCTCGAAACGGTGCTGGCCGCCTATCCGCAGGCGCGCGATCCCATGGCCACCCTGCGCGCCGATATCGACCTCAAGCTGGCCGAGATCGCCGGCACCATCGACCTTGCCCGGCAGGGCCGGGTGGATGAGGCGATCGCCATCGTCCGCACCGATGCGGGCAAGGAAGCCATGGACCGCGCCCGCACCTTCTTCGACGCCCTGATCGTGGCGGCCGACGAGCGGCTGACCAGCGGGGTGACCGACCAGCGCAACGCCGCGACCGCGCTGCGCTGGGTGACCATACTGGGCGCGGTGGTCATTCTGGCCGGCGTGGGTGGATTTGCCTGGACCGTCGCCACCTATACCCGCGAACTGGGGCGGGCCCGCACGGCGCTGGACGCGGCCAATGCGAGCCTCGAAGCCAGGGTGGCGGAGCGGACGCGCGACCTGGGCCGGGCCAACGAGGAAATCCAGCGCTTCGCCTATATCGTCACCCATGACCTGCGCGCCCCGCTGGTCAACATCATGGGCTTTACCAGCGAGCTGGAAACCAGCGTGGCCACGCTCTCCACCTATATGGCCGGGCGCCAGGACGAGACCGATCCGGCGCTGACCGAGGCGCGGACCGCCGCCACCGAGGACCTGCCCGAGGCCATCACCTTCATCCGCGCGGCGACGCGCAAGATGGACGGCCTGATCAATGCCATTCTCAAGATTTCGCGCGAGGGGCGCCGCCAGCTCAAGCCGGAACCGATCGACCTAGGCCAGCTCGTGGCGGCTCAGGCCGATGCCATCCAGCACCAGGTGGGCGAGAGCGGCGGCGAGATCGCCACCGATGTCACGGTCCCGCGCCTGGTCTCGGACCGGCTGAGCCTCGAGCAGGTGCTGGGCAATCTTTTCGACAATGCCGTCAAGTACCGGCAACCGGATCGCCCCTTGCGCGTTGACGTGCGGGCGCGGCAGGTGGCCGGCAACCGGATCGAGATCGCGGTGTCGGACAATGGGCGCGGCATCGCCGCATCCGACCACGAACGGGTGTTCGAGCTGTTCCGCCGCTCCGGGGCACAAAGCCAGCCAGGCGAGGGGATCGGGCTGGCGCATGTCCGCACCATGGTGCGCAGCCTGGGCGGGGACATAAATCTCACCTCCGAACTGGGCCGGGGGACAACTTTCACCATTTCACTGCCGCGCGACCTGCGCAGCTTCCTGGGGAGCACGGGACCATGAGCCAAGACGCCAAACCGGTCACCATCATCATGATCGAGGACGATGAGGGCCATGCCCGCCTCATCGAGAAGAATATCCGCCGCGCCGGCGTGGCCAACCAGATCCTGCCCTTTACCGACGGCACTTCGGCGCTGGCCTATCTCATGGGCCCCGATGGCAGCGGCGAGGCCAACAAGGGCCGCCAGCTGCTGGTGCTGCTCGACCTCAACCTGCCCGACATGACGGGCGTGGACATCCTCGAAAAGGTCAAGGGTAACGAGCATACGCGCCGCTCGCCGGTCGTGGTGCTGACCACGACGGACGACCAGCGCGAAATCCGGCGCTGCTACGACCTGGGCGCCAATGTCTATATCACCAAGCCGGTGGACTATGACGGCTTTGCCAACGCCATCCGTCAGCTGGGCCTGTTCTTCTCGGTGATCCAGGTGCCGGAAGCCCAATAGCGCCATGCCCCACCGCATCCCCAGCGTGCTCTATATCGACGACGACCCGGGCCTGGCGCGCCTGGTGCAGAAGGCCCTGGAGCGGCGCGGCTATACCTTCGCGCATGCCGGGGACGGCGAGAGCGGGCTGGCGCGGCTGCGGCAGGGGGCCGTCGACATCGTGGTGCTCGATCACTACCTGCCCACCGGCACGGGGCTGGATGTGCTGGCCCAGATGGAGGGCCTGCCCGAGCGGCCGGCCGTGGTCTATGTCACCGGGACAGTGGAGACCGCGGTGGCCGTGGCTGCCCTCAAGGCCGGCGCCTCGGACTATGTGCTCAAGACCGTCGACGCGGATTTCCTCGAACTGCTGGTGACGGCGGTGGAGCATGCCGCCGAAAAGCTGCGGCTGGAGCGGGCCAAGGCCCTGGCCGAGCGCGAGATGCGCGAGGCGCGGGAACGGGCCGAACTGTTGTTGGGCGAAGTGAACCACCGCGTGGCCAACAGCCTGGCCATGGTGGCCGCCCTGGTCGGGCTGCAATCGAACGCCATTGCCAATGAGGAGGCCAGGCAGGCCCTGTCCGAGACGCAGGCGCGCATCCAGGCGATTGCCGGCGTGCACCGGCACCTCTACGTCACCGACGACGTGCGCTCGGTCAAGATCGGGGACTACCTCAACAGCCTGGCCGCAGAGCTGGAGACCACGATGCAAGCCGCGGGCACCGCCGGACGCATCCGCGTGGAGGTGGAGAACATTTCCATACCGACCGAGAAGGCCGCTTCGGTGGGCGTGGTGGTGACCGAGCTGGTCACCAATGCGCTCAAATATGCCTATCCGGATGGGGAAGCCGGTGAAGTGCGCATCCTGGTCTCGCGCAGGGCCGATGCCGGTATCGACCTCAGCGTCGAGGATGACGGCATCGGCTGGGATGGCACCGGCACGCCGCAGGGCACCGGCCTGGGCAGCCGCATCGTCAAGGCCATGGCCCATGGCCTGGGGGCCAGCGTCGCCTATGCCAGAAGCGGCCGCGGCACGCGGGTGACGCTGCAGTTCAGCGCCTGAGCCATTCCCCGGCAGTTCATCCAGCCATCGGCGGTCGTGGTCGGCATTTCATTGCGCAATTGCAGCAAAGCGCCGGAGAAAATCCGGCAGACTGCATACCCGGCCCGCGCAGATGGGGATAATCTCCCCATCGTGCTTTGCTATAAGCTGGACCCGGTATCGGGGCGCGAGAGGCGGATATGAGCGACGTGATCATCCTGGGTGGCGGCATTGTGGGCATTGCCACGGGCATCCACATGCTGCGGCGCGGCCGCAGCGTGACGCTGGTGGACAAGAACCAGCCGGGTCGCGAGACCAGCTTCGGCAATGCCGGCATCATCCAGCGCGAGGGCGTGCGTCCGCATGCCTTCCCGCGCGATCTGGCCACCCTGATGCAGGTGGGGCTGCACCTGTCGGTGGCGGCCCGCTACGAGCCGCTGGCCCTGCCGCGCCTGGCCCCGGCCCTGCTGCGCTACTGGTGGCAATCCTCCCCCGAATCCTACCGCCGGGTGGTGGCGAGCTACGCGCCGCTGATCATGCGCTCGATCGTGACGCATGAGGACCTGATGAACGAGGCCGGCGCGGCGGCGCAGGCGCTGGTCAGCAAATGGGGGTGGCTGCTGGCCTTCCGCAGCCAGGAAGGGCTGACCCGCGAGGCCGGCAAGGCCAAGGCCGACAACGAACAATTCGGCATCAAGTACCAGGTCGTGGACTGGCCCGGCCTCAAGCAGCTGGAGCCGGCGCTCAAGGGCGGGTTGGCCGGTGCCATCCACTGGCAGGACCCCTGGACGGTGAGCGACCCCGGTGCGCTGGTGGCCGAATATTTCAAGCTGTTCGAGCGGCTGGGCGGCCGCTTCGTGCACGGTGCCGCCGATGGGCTGACCGAGGGGCCCGAAGGCTGGAGCACCAATGCCGGCGGCGAGCGGCTCACCGGGCGGCAGGCGGTGATCGCCCTTGGGCCCTGGGCTCCCGAAGTGCTGGACCGGCTGGGCTACCGGCTGCCGCTCTTCGTCAAGCGCGGCTATCACATGCATTACGACACGGCGGGAGCGGCCCGGCTCAACCACCTCGTGCTGGATCCCGAGGTCGGCTATGCGCTGGCGCCCATGGCGCGCGGGATAAGGCTGACAACGGGGGCCGAATTCGCCATGCGCGACGCGGCGCCCAGTCCGATCCAGCTCGACCAGGCCGAGCGGCGGGCGCGCGAACTGATCGACCTTGGCCCGCGCCTCGACCCCCAGCCATGGAAGGGCGCACGGCCCTGCACCCCCGACATGATGCCCATCATCGGCAAGGCCCCCCGGCACGAAGGACTCTTTGTCGGCATCGGCCACGCCCACCACGGTTTCACCCTTGGGCCGGCCACCGGCGAATTGCTGGCACAGGCCATGACCGGGGAGAAGCCGGCGATCGACGTGAAGCCCTTCGCCATGGAGCGGTTTCTCTAGGCGGGCCACGGCCGGCCCACACCAGAACAGCGGTTCGCCAGTCCGGGCGCCTCAGCTTCCGGACAGCGGATCGGCGGATCGGGCGCGCCATTCGCTCAGCTCGAGCTCGGCCTGCTCGAGCGAGCTCACATTGAGCACCTTGCGGAACAGGGCCATCGACACGGCCCGTGCCCGCAGGTTGAAGGTGGAGGCGTCCTCGCCCTCGCCATGGTAGATGTCGAGCTTCTCATAGAGTTGCTGCAGCCGGTTCTGCACGCTGCGCAGCGACAGGGACCGCCGCCTGGCAATGGCCCGGTCGGTCAGCCCCAGCGCGATATCGACCAGCACTTCGTATTCCGATTCGGTGAAGCCATCGCGGTGCCCCAGGCTCTTCTGCTGCAGGCCGCGCACTTCGCTGTCGATGACGCATTGACGTTCGATGAACACGCCGCGCAGGGCGAGCCTGAGCCGCGCATCGGACGCCGACTTGAGCACGTAGCCATAGGCAGCGCCCTCCGGAACGATGCGGGAGACGCCGCGAACATAGGCCTCGTCGGAATAATTGGACCAAAACAGGATGCTGGTATCGGGCCGCTCGCGCCAGATGCTGCGCGCCGCCTCGATGCCGGTGCGGGTGTTCATCTGCAGGTCCATCACGATATTGAGCGCCCTGTGCTCGCGCGCTAGCCGTTCCCCGGCAAGGCCGTCCGCGGCCTCGATGACCTCGTCGCATTCGGGCAATGCCCCGCGAATGGCGTCCCGCAGATAGGCCCGGTGCAGGGGATCGTCCTCGACGATGAGCGCCTTCACTCCACCCCCTCCCGCGCCGCCTGTCCCGCGTGCAGCCCGGCGCCGGGCACGCTGATGACCACCGACGTCCCCTTGCCCTCCGTCCCGCGCCGGACCTCGAGCCCCGCTCCGATCAGCTGCGCCCGTGTCGCCATATTGCCCAGGCCGCCATTGCCGCGCGGCTCGCCGCGGCGCAGGCCGCGGCCATCGTCATCGACCCGGGCCACGATGGTGGCCTCCCGCAGGCCCAGCTTCACCGAGACTTTCGCGCATTGCGAATGCAGCACCGCATTGTTGATCGCTTCCTGGACGATGCGGAACAGGGCGATCCGCACGGTCGGCTCGAGCCAGTCGATCGCCCCCTCGGTGGTGTCGGACAGCTCGCAGGCAATGGTCGATCCGGAATCGACGATGGCCCGCTCGAGATGGGTTTCCACCGCCGAGGCAAAGCCGAACAGCTGCAGCACTGAAGGCGTGGCCTGCTCGATGATCCGGCGCAGCTCATGCATGCAGCGCTGCAGGCTCTGGGAAACGGGCTCGAGGCACTCGCCTGCAACGACCGGCTTTTCCGCAAGGCGCTCCACCTGCCGCGTCAGGCGCGTGAGGTCGGCCAGGGTCTGGTCATGCAGGTCCATGCCGATGCGCTGGCGTTCGCGTTCCAAGGCCTCGGTCAGGTTGAGCGCACCCTGCCGCAGGCCCTCCTCGCGGGCCCGTGCCTCGGCCTGCACGATGGCGGAATGCTGGGCAAACTGGGCGGCGCGCAGGGAGAAGAAGTAGGGCGCCAGCAGGTCGGCAATGGCCTGGGCATTGGCGATATCGTCCAGCGTATAGAAGCCGGGCTGGTGGGAGGAGCAGCTGAGGGCGCCGATCACCTGGCCCTGCACGGTCATGGGCACATGCAGCCGGCTGCGCAGCACCTGCTCGAAGATGGGATTGTCGAATGCGCCTTCGAAATGGAAGCGGGCATCGGTGCTGGCGTCGTCGGTAAGGATGAAGGCGTCCTCGCCCCAGAGCAGGCTCCGGATGGGACTTTGCGCGATCGGCGCCGCGTCGAGCCGGCCCCAGGCCGTGTCGATTCCCGTCTCATAGGCGGTGTGATACTGGCCATCCACCATCACGATGCAGACGTCGATGTGATCGTGGGGGAGGAACTGCCCGATCTCGGCGGCAACTGCCTTGATCGCCGAGGCAAAGTCGAGCTGGCCCGCCAGCAGACGCGAGATTCCCGCATAGTGCTTCAGCAGCTCGGCCGGGCGAATCCGTTTCCGCATCGATCCCCTCCTCGGGCGTGATCATAGCCTGCATCGGGCGCGCCCGCGACGGCAGACCCGCGCTGGCTTTTGCGGTTTCCCGCACCTTGTTGGCTGGTTCACGCAACCACGCTGCATCGACAAGCCTATCTGGGCCAGCCGGTCCACGGCATTGTCAGGCCACCCCGCCCTGGTCACCGTGCCGGCGGGCAGGGACCGCCTGGAGGGGCGGCCACAACGGGAGGGAAGAATGAAGACTTCGAGGATGCTCATGGCATCTGCGGCGGTCATCGCCGTGGCCATGCCCACCGCCGGTATGGCGCAAACGGCCGATACCTCGGCAAAGCGTATCGCGCTGTCCAACAATTACGCCGGAAACTCCTGGCGCCAGGCCATGCTGACCAGCTGGGAGCTGGTGGCCGGCGGCGCCGTGACGGCCGGCACGGTCGCCGCCGCCGATGCGTTCACCACCGCCGAGAACCAGGCGACCGAGCAGGCCGCCCAGATCCAGAACCTGATCCTGCAGGGCTATGACGCCATCGTCGTCAATGCGGCCTCGCCGACCGCGCTCAATGGCGCAGTCAAGGAAGCCTGCGACGCCGGGGTGATCGTGGTCTCCTTCGACGGCATCGTCACCGAACCCTGCGCCTGGCGCATTGCCGTCGATTTCCACGAAATGGGCCGCGGCCAGGTGGAATATCTGGCCGGCCGCCTGCCCGATGGCGGCAACCTGCTCGAAATCCGTGGCCTGGCAGGCGTGTTCGTCGATGACGAGATCTCCGCCGGCATTCACCAGGGCGTGAGCGAATTCCCCCAGTTCAAGATCGTCGGTTCCGTGCATGGCGACTGGGCGCAGGATGTGGCGCAGCGCGCCGTGGCCGGCATCCTGCCCAGTCTGCCCGACATCGTGGGCGTCGTGACCCAGGGCGGTGACGGCTATGGCGCCGCCCAGGCCATCGCGGCGGCCGGACGCGACATGCCCATCATCATCATGGGCAATCGCCAGGACGAACTGGCCTGGTGGAAGGAACAGCGGGACGCCAATGGCTACGAGACCATGTCGGTCTCGATCGCACCGGGCGTGTCCACCCTGGCCTTCTGGGTGGCCCAGCAGATCCTGGCGGGCGAGGAGGTTCCGAAGGATCTCGTCGTGCCGTTCCTGTCCATCAGCCAGGACACGCTGGATGCCTCGATGGAGACCACGCCCGTCGGCGGCGTCGCCAATGTCGAATACGCGCTGGAAGACGCTCAGGCGGTGATCGCCGAGGCCAAGTAGCGCATGGGGAGCGGCGGCGCCTTGCCAACAGGCTCGGCGCCGTCTTCTCTGTCTGCATAGGGTGGGCACGCACAGACCCCGGCGGGTGTACCAGAAGTGAATTCCAGCATCCCCAATCGACCCGTCATCGCCATTTCGGGCGCGCGCAAGCTGTTCGGCGCGGTCAAGGCGCTGGACGGGGTGGAGTTTTCCATTGCCCCGGGAGAATGCGTGGGCCTGGTCGGCCATAACGGGGCCGGCAAGTCCACGCTCGTCAACATCATCAACGGTGGTCTGGGGCTGGATGCCGGGGCCATTGCCCTTGCAGGCGGCGGGGTCACCGATCACTCGATCCGTTCGGCGCGCGCAGGGGGCATACGCTGCGTCTTTCAGGAGCTCTCGCTCTGCCCCAACCTGTCGGTGATCGAGAATGTGCGCATAGCCCATGCCGGGCTCGGGGGCATCGGCTGGCGGAACCGCGCCCGCGCCATGGTCGCCGGCTTGCTCGACGCGATCTTTCCCGGGCACGGCATCGATTGCCGCCGGTCCGTGGGTGATCTCACCATCGCGCAGCGGCAGATGGCCGAGATCGCCATCGCCTTTTCGAGCCATGGCGCGACCACGGCCCTCGTCATCCTGGACGAGCCGACATCCTCGCTGGATGCGTCGCGGGCCGAGCAACTGATTGCCTATGTCCGCGCCTTCACCGCCAAAGGCGGGGCGGTGATCTTCATTTCTCATATCCTGGGCGAAATCCTCGATGTCGCCACCCGCATCGTGGTGATGCGCGACGGCAAGGTGGTGAGCGACAAGCCCGCATCCCAGTTCAGCGTGACCAGCCTGGTCCAGGCCATGGGCAGCGTCGCACCCGAAGCGGCAGGGCGCCGGGCCGTTGCCGAGCGCGGGTCCGGTGAACGGCCGGCCGTCGACTTTCCGCGTCCCGGAGATGCCGTGCCGTTCCGGGCCTTCAAGGGCGAGATCGTGGGCCTGGCCGGTCTCAGCGGGCACGGCCAGACCGGCCTCATCCTCGATCTCTACCGCTCGGTCTCCGGCGACTGGGTGGCCGGACGTATGCCGCGCGCGGCTTTCGTGGCCGGCGATCGCCTGGTCGATGGCGTCTTTCCCATCTGGAGCATTCTGCGCAACATGAGCATTTCGGTGATGGCGCAGTGGCAGCGGGCCGGCTTGACCGACCCTGCCCGGGAGGCGGCCTTTGGCCGCGCCTGGCACGAGCGGATCGGCATCCGCACCCAGAACCTGGACAATCCCATCCTCTCGCTGTCGGGCGGCAACCAGCAGAAGGTGCTGTTCGCCCGCGCCCTGGGCACACCCGCCCCGATCGTGCTGATGGACGATCCCATGCGCGGCGTCGACATCGGCACCAAGCAGGATGTCTACCGCATGGTCCGCGCCGAGGCCGATGCCGGCCGCACCTTCGTCTGGTACTCCACCGAAATGGACGAGGTCTGCGTATGCGACCGGGTTTATGTGTTCCGCGAGGGCCGGATTGTACGGGAGCTGGCCGGCGATGCGGTCACCGAGGACAACATCCTGGCCGCATCCTTCGGGGAGCGGGCGGCATGAGGGCGCTCTTCGCCAGCGACAGCCTGCGCATCCTGGTCCCTGCCCTCTCGCTGGTGGTGCTGCTGGGCGCTGTGTTCTACATCCAGCCCCGCACGATGAGCTATCTGGGCCTCAACCTCATGCTCAACCTGGCGGTGCCGGTGGCGCTGGCCACCATCGCCCAGATGCTGATCATCGCGGTCAACGACCTCGACCTGTCCATGGGTGCCTTTGTCAGCTTCGCCGCCTGCGTCACGGCCACGTTCCTCAATACCGACCCCTGGCTCGGCCTGCTGATCCTGGCCGCCGCGATCGGCGTCTATGCCCTGATCGGTGTCGTCATCTACCTGCGCAACCTGCCCGCTATCGTGGTGACGCTGGGCATGAGCTTTGTCTGGTCGGGGCTTGCCGTACTGCTCCTGCCCTCCCCGGGCGGCGCCGCACCCGAGTGGATCCGGGCGATCATGACTTCCCGTCCGCCCCTGGTGCCGATGGCGGTTGTCGCCTCGGTGGCCATAGCCGTCATTGCCCACCTGATCGTCATGCGCTCATCCTTCGGCGTGGTGCTGCGCGGCATCGGCGGCAATGCGCGCTCGGTCGAGCGCTCCGGCTGGTCCGTGCTGCGGGTCCGCGCCATGACCTATGCCCTGGCGGGCCTGTTCGCGGTCCTGGCCGGCATTGCCTTGGTCGGACTGACCACGGCGGCCGATGCCAATATCGCCTTGCGCTATACGCTGCTCTCCATTGCCGGCGTGATCCTGGGCGGCGGCGAGTTCGTCGGCGGGCGCGTCTCGGCGGTGGGGGCGGTGATCGGCGCGCTGACCCTGACGCTGGCGGCCTCGTTCCTGTCCTTCCTGCAGATTTCGCCGGACTGGCAGATCGGTGCGCAGGGCGCCATCCTGATCATCGTCCTGGCCATCCGCCTGGTCCTCAACCAGCGCGAGCGGCGGGAGAAGCGGTCATGAACGGGCTACAGTCCATCCTGCGGATCCGCTGGGTCTGGTCGTTCATTGCCGCGGCTCTGGTCTGGCTGGTCACGGTCCTGTTCACCGGTGGGGCCAGCATGGCCGGCCTCACCCAGGCCGCTTTCACCTTCGCGGCCTTCTCCATCATCGTGGGACTGGGGCAGATGTTCGTCATCACCCTGGGTCCGGGCAATATCGACCTTTCCATTCCTGCCACCATGACCCTGAGCGGCACGGTGGCGCTCAAATTCGTCAATGTCGATGCCGGATTGATCGTGCCCGGCTTCCTGATCGCGGTCGGCATCGGGCTGGGGGTGGGTGCCGTCAACTACGGCCTGATCCGGCTGCTGCGCATCCCCCCGATCATCGCCACCCTGGCCATGAGCTTCATTGTGCAGTCCACCGCGATCTGGACCAATCGCGGCCTGCGCATCCGCCCGCCCGATCCGCTGGCCGATTTCGCCGTCGGCTTCACGCTCGGCTTTCCCAACCTGGCCTGGGTGGCCCTGCTGATCTCGGTGGCGGCTTTCATCGTGCTCGAGAAAACGGTGTTCGGACGCTGGGTGGTGGCGATCGGGCAGAATATGCGGGCTGCCCGGCTGGCCGGGATACCCGTCGAAGGCGTGCGCTGCCTGACCTACATCCTGTGCGCCGTACTGGCGGCCATCTGCGGCTATTTCCTTGCCAGCTTTTCGGGCGGCGCCGCGCTCAACATGGGCGCCGAATACCTGTTGATGTCGATTGCCGTCGTGGTTATCGGGGGCACCTCGGTCGCCGGCGGCGATTCCAACGTGCCCGGCATCTGGGGGGCGTCGCTGTTCATGTTCCTCGTGGTTTCCATGCTCAACACCTACGGTTTCGATGCCGGGTTCCGCATGATCATGACCGGCGTCATCATCATCGGCGTCATCGTGGCGGCGAGCAGCAGGACCATTCGGTCATAGCGTTGAGGTCAGCCATGCCGTCCGACAAGCTCTACGAGATCTGCGATCCGCGGTTCGACCGCCTCATCATCCGCAATGCCTTCCTCGACGAACTCGATTCCAGCTGCCGCTGGGCCGAAGGCCCGGTCTGGTGCCCCGATTGGGGGCAGCTGATCTGGAGCGACATTCCCAATAACCGCATGCTGCGCTGGTTGCCGGGGGTGGGCGTCAGCACCTTCCGCCAGCCGTCGGACTTCACCAATGGCAATACCCGTGATCAGCACGGCCGCCTGATCTCCTGCCAGCACGGTCCCCGCCGCGTGGTGCGGACCGAGCCCGACGGGTCCATCACCGTCCTGGCCGACAGCTACCAGGGCAAGCGGCTCAATTCCCCCAACGACGTGGTAGTCCATGCCGATGGCTCGGTGTGGTTCACCGATCCCACCTATGGCATCCTGTCCGACTACGAGGGCCACAGGACCGAGCCGGAGCAGGAGCGCCGCCGCGTCTACCGCATCGATCCGGCTTCGGGCGAGGTCGCCGCTGTCGTCGACGACTTCGTCCAGCCCAATGGCCTGGCCTTTTCGCCCGATTATTCGAGGCTCTATGTCGCCGATTCCGGCGCCAGCCACGATCCTTCCGCGCCACACCACATCCGGGTCTTCGACGTCGTGGAGGGGAAGCGACTGGCCGGCGGCAAGGTGTTTGCCGAGATCAACGCGGGTGTGCCGGACGGCTTTCGGCTCGACACCGAAGGCCGCGTGTGGACCAGCGCGGGCGACGGCGTGCATTGCCTCGATCCCGACGGCACTCTGCTGGGCAAGATCCTGATCCCTCAGGCCGTCGCCAATGTCACCTTCGGCGAACGTATGCGCAACCGGCTGTTCATTGCCGCGACCCGCTCGATCTATGCGCTCTATGTCAATGCCCGGGGATGCCGATAAGCAGGCAGGGGCAGCCAATAGCACGCGAGGCCTGCGCCCCGTACGCCTTGCCCGCAATCGCGCTCCATGCTTTGAACGGGCAAGGAGACTGCCATGCCCACCTGGACCAGCCGCACGCTCAGCGTTTCCATCGACCGGGACTGGACCGAGGTCTATGCCTATGCCGCCGACCCGGCCAATATGGTGCATTGGGCGCCGGGGCTGGGGACGGCCTTTGTACCGGACGGGGATGAATGGGTGCTCCGCGATCCAGGTGGCCGCGCCATCCGCATGCGCTTCACGCCACCCAACCCCTTCGGCGTGCTCGACCATGACGTGATGGTGGATGGGCAAACCGTGCATATCGCCATGCGCGTCATGCCCAATGGCGATGGGGCCGAACTCACCTTCCTGCTCCTGCAATTGCCGGGCATGACCGATTTCGAGTTCGACCGCGACGCCGCTACGGTGGTGCGGGATCTCGAAGCCCTAAAAGCGATCATGGAAAGCCGGCCGCGCCCGGCCTGACGCCAGGAATATCGCCCAATCAGCGCTTTTCCGGCCACACCGTTTCGGTGGTAAAGTCCGGGCTCTGCACCAGAACCTCGATATCCTTGAGGCCGGTGGCGCGGGCGGCCTTGATGGCCTCCTCGATGGCCGCTTCGCGCGAGGTGAATGGCGCGGTGACATCGCCATGGAAGCTGAACTGCCAGGCGGTATCGCGGTGGGAAACGACGAAATGATTGCTGCTGGTCATGGCCGGGCTCCTCCATTCACGACAATGCGGCAGGAAGCAGCCGCGTTGCAAGAGAGCGGGCACATGGCCATGCCGGGTGGAGCGGCGCTGGCCCAGGCCGGCGAAGGAGGCCAGGATGGATTTACGCGAGGGCGGTTGCCTGTGTGGCGCGGTGCGGCTGGTGGCCAGGGGGCACCCCTACAGGGTCGGCATCTGCCACTGCCTCGATTGCCGCAAGCAGCATGGCGCGCTGTTTCATGCATCGGCGATCTTTCCCGTCGATGCCGTGACGGTCAGCGGGGAGATGCGCGGCTTTCGCGGGCGGTACTTCTGTCCCGTCTGCGGCTCGTCGGTGCTGTCGCGCAGTGGCGACGAGATCGAGGTCAATCTGGGGGCGTTCGATGCGCCCGATCAGTTCCGGCCAACCTATGAATTGTGGACCACGCGGCGCGAAGGCTGGCTGCCGCCCTTTCCGCTTGCCCGGCACTATGAGGGTGACCGCCCGGGCGACGGTCGGTCGGAGGACTAGGCGCTAGGATCGCAACCGGCCGATGGCCCGCGCCATGCGGGCGGTGAAGCGGCTGACTTCGGCCTGCCCCGCGGTTTCTGCCGCATGCAGGGACAGGAACTCGAACCGGGCCTGCGGCGCACAGGCGCCGATGAGCGCGGTCTTGAGCACGCGGCGTACCGGCTGGCGCATGACCAGCAGGTCGATCCACCAGGGCGAGCCCAGCGTGGTCAGCACCAGGCAGGACTTGAGGCTGGTGAGCAGGGGCCGGATGGGGGTGCCGTGCTCGAAGGCGAATTTTGGGGACCAGACGCGATCGAACCAGCCCTTGAGAATGGCCGGGAACGAGAACCACCAGGTGGGAAAGACCAGCACCAGCGCATCGGCGGCGGCGAGGCGCCGCTGCAGCGCGGCGGTGTCCGGGCTGAGCACAGGAGTCTCGTAGTGCAGGCGGCGTTCCTGTGGCGTCAGGGATGGCTGGAAGCCCTCGGCATAGAGATCGAGAATATCGACCGTGGCGCCTTTGGCGCGCAGGGCATCGATGGCCGTGCCGGCCAGATGGGCACAGAGGCTGTCGCTGAGGGGATGGGCCAGGACGACAAGGGCGCGCATGAAAGGCTCCGGGCGAAAAAACCGCCGCACCCGGAGGTGCGGCGGCGAGAGTGGCCCGGAGGCGGGGCCGAGGTCAATTGTCGTTGCTGCGGCGGCGGTATTCGCTGGCCAGGTAGATGACGGCGACGGCAAAGACGACGCCGATGCCCACCTGCATCCAGTCGATCTGACCGATCAGGTCGGTCGCGTAGGCGAAGCCTGCCGACACGTCCACAGTCATCGGATTACCCGTCATCCAGCTCTCGACCATGCGCGGTTCCGGCATGGTCATGCGGAAGGTGAGATATTCCCAGGTCTTGGTCGCAAATGGATGCAGGCCACCCAGGGTCACCCATTCGAGCGTGGAGACCAGGGCCGGAAGCAGGAGGGCACCCGGGATGGCCCAGCGGCCGACAACCGTGGCCATGGCGCCGACCAGCGCCATGAAGGGCAGGAACCATAGTAGCGCGGCCACCAGTTGCACGAGTTCGATCAGCGCGACATTCCAGAACACCTGCCACAGCCCTGCCATGCCGAAACCGACCGGGATACCGCTGAACAGCAGCGTGACCTGGGCCGTGCCCAGCATCAGCGCCATGCTCAGCAGCACGACCGCGAACACCGATCCCGGCAGAATGGTGAGCGCCGCCACCAGCTTGGCCAGCAAAACGCGGAAATCGCTGACCGGCATGGACTTCCAGAACAGCAGGGCGTTGTTGCGCTTGTCGGCCGCAAAGCCATCGGCGCAGTAGAAGAACAGGGTCGCCAGCAGATAGAGCCCCCAGGCCATGCCAAGGAACAGCGATGCGAAGAACGGGACGGCGATCGGCAGCACGTTGAGCATGTCGCCGGAGAACCGGGTATCGACGCGCCCTACGGTGAAGGCGAGGATGGTCACGCCCAGAATGATGGCGACAAGCAGCAGCGGGCCATAGAGGAAGGCCCCCTTGTGTTCGATGAGCTCACGATGGACGAGAGCGATGAAGGCCTTCATCGGGCGGGCTCCGGATTGGCGGTCGGGCGCTGCATCAGCGCGACGAAGAGGTCACTGAGGGTCGGCGTGGAGATCTTGCCATAGGGCTCGAGCACGGCACGGTCGACGCCATCAAAGATCATCACCGTCTGGCCGAAGCGGGTTTCCTCATAGACTGGATTGTGGGCGCGGGCGGCGGGCTGCTGCTCGGGATCGTTGACCACCAGTTGGGTGAACTTGTCGTTCACGGTTTCCATCTGCATGTGCAGGATCAGTTCGCCATCGCGGATGAACATGATGTCGGAGAGCATGAACTCGATCTCGTCCACCTGGTGGGTGGTGATGAGCAGGGTGCGTTCCTCGGTCATGTAGTCTTCCAGCAGGCGCCGGTAGAAGCGCTTGCGATAGGTGATGTCGAGGCCCAGGGTGGGCTCGTCGAGCACCAGCAGCTTGGCATCGATCGCCATGACCACGGCCAGGTGCAGCTGGGCGATCATGCCCTTGGACAGCTGCTTGATCTTCATTTCCGGGCGGATGTCGGTGCCCTCGAGGAAGCTGCGCGCCTTGTCGATGGAGAAATTGGGATGGATGTTTGACAGCAGCGCGAACAGCTCGCGGACCCGCAGGAAGCGGGGCAGGCTGGCGACATCGGAGATGAAGGCGACGTTCTCCATCAGCTTGGCGCGCTTGGCGAAGGGATCCTCGCCCAGCACACGGATGGTGCCTTCGCAATTGGTCAGGCCCAGCATGGCGTTGAGTGTGGTGGTCTTGCCCGCGCCATTGTGGCCGATCAGGCCATAGATGCGACCCGGCGGTATGTCGAAATCCAGCCCGTGCAGGATTTCCTTGCGGCCGAAGCGCTTGCGCAATCCGCGCGCCGAGACGATCGGCGCAACGGCCTGGGCACCGGAGGGCATGGAAAGGTCACTCATTGGTCGTTCCCCTTGGGGGTGGTTTCAAGCAAAGTCTTGATGTCGAGGTCGAGGGCCTTGATCTGCGCGGCGATGCGCGGCCATTCCTCCTTGAGGAATTTCTCGCGTTCATGCGCCAAAAGCTCGGCGCGCGCGCCTGTTTTCACGAACATCCCAAGTCCCCTTCGTTTCTCGACCACGCCGATATCGACCAGGGCCTCGAAGGCCTTGGTGACAGTCAATGGATTGACCGAGAGATCGGCGGCAATCATGCGGACGGAGGGGAGAGCATCCCCCTCGGCCACCGCGCCGCGCAGGATCATTTCGGTCAGCCGCTGCCGGATCTGGACGAAGATCGGCTGGCTGGTGTGAAAGTCATCCATGTGTTGTGCCTATCTAGTGTGCTATGACTGTAGCACACCATGACGGTGTGTCAACACCCGGTTGACTTTGGCGCACAAGCG
>CAMLOA010000002.1 GCA_946481445.1 uncultured Devosia sp.
CTTCGAGATCGGCTTCAATGCCCGCTACCTGCTCGACATTATCGGCCAGATCCGCTCGGACAGCGCCGTGTTCATGTTCAACGATGCCGGTTCGCCCACCCTGGTGCGCGACGAGGGCGACACCAGGGCGCTCTACGTGCTGATGCCGATGCGCGTCTGAGGCTGCCACGATCCGCCACCTCTCCCGCCTGCGTCTCACTGCCTTCCGCAATTATGCGGCGGCCGCCCTTGACCTCGATTCCCGCCATGTCGTGCTCACCGGGCCCAATGGCGCGGGCAAGACCAACCTGCTGGAGGCCATCTCGGTGCTCTCGCCCGGGCGGGGCTTGCGTGGCGCCAGCTTCGACACCCTGCAGGCCCATGGCAGCGATGCTGCCTGGGCGGTCGCGGCAACGGTGGAAACCGATGACGGCCCCGCCGATATCGGCACGGGTGGCCTCCCCGATGGCGGGCGGCGGGTGCGCATCAACGGGGCCAATGCCCGCTCCATCGAGGCGATGAGCGACTATCTGCGCGTGCTCTGGCTCACCCCCGCCATGGATGGTCTCTATTCCGGCCCGGCCGGGGACCGGCGCCGCTTCCTCGACCGGCTGGTGACCACGCTTATCCCGTCGCACTCGGCCGCCGTGAGCGATTATGAAAAGGTCATGCGGCAGCGCAACAGGCTGCTGGATGAGGACGCCGAGCCGGGCTGGCTCGCCGCCGTCGAGGCCCAGATGGCCGAGCTGGGCGCATCGGTTCACGTGGCGCGCGTGGATAGCCTCAGCCACCTGCAGGCGCTGATTGAGCAAAGCCTGGGCGATGACAGCTTCCCCGCCGCCCACCTGGCCCTGACCCCGCTGCTCGAAGGGGAGGCCGAACCGCTCAATGCACGGGACCTCGAGCTGCGGCTGGCTGCCCTGTGGCGGAGCGCGCGGGGGGTGGATCGGGCAGCCGGGCGCACTCTTGCCGGCCCGCACCGGGTCGACCTGGAGGTCACCTATGCGCAAAAGGGGATGCCGGCGGCCCTGGGCTCCACCGGGGAACAAAAGGCGCTGCTGATCGGGCTGGTGCTCGCCCATGCCCGGCTGGTGCGGCTGCGCACCGGCATCACGCCCTTTCTGCTGCTGGACGAAATTGCCGCCCATCTCGATCCGGACCGCCGCCGGGCCCTGTTCGCGGCGCTGGATGGCCTGGGCACCCAGTGCTTCCTCACCGGCACCGATGCCCTGCTGTTCGAGGCGCTGGCCGACCGGGCGCAGCGCCTGACCGTCAAGGACGGCCGCGTGGCGAAGGATTGATGTGTCCACCCGGCCCCGTCGGGACGCTTCGTTGCCGTTTCCCGCCTCCGGCAAACTGGGGTTCCCGCTTCTGCGGGAATGACCCGGTTGAAAGGGGCGGAAATCCCCGCCAATCGCCCCGCAA
The DNA here is from genome assembly GCA_946481445.1 of uncultured Devosia sp. Next base: position 1,405 of record CAMLOA010000002.1, read on the forward strand.
ACGCCCATTTTCCTTGGGCATATACCCCCATTCCGCTAGAACGGAACCACTCCAGAAACGACTGATTCGGACCCCATGACCGATAGCCAAAATCCCGTCCCCAACGAATATGGCGCCGACAGCATCAAGGTGCTCAAAGGGCTCGACGCGGTACGCAAGCGCCCCGGCATGTATATCGGGGATACCGACGACGGGTCGGGCCTGCATCACATGGTCTACGAGGTCGTCGACAATGCGATCGACGAGGCGCTGGCGGGACATGCCGACCTGGTGACCGTCACCCTCAATGCCGACGGATCCTGCTCGGTCAACGACAATGGCCGCGGCATTCCGACCGACATCCACAAGTCCGAGGGGGTCTCGGCGGCCGAGGTCATCATGACCCAGCTGCATGCCGGGGGGAAGTTCGACCAGAATTCCTACAAGGTCTCGGGTGGCCTGCACGGCGTGGGCGTGTCGGTGGTCAATGCCCTGTCGGTCTGGCTCAAGCTCAATATCCGCCGTGATGGCAAAGTCCACGAGATGAGCTTCACCAATGGCGAGGCCGACGAACCGCTCAAGGTCGTCGGGAGCTATGAGGAAAGCAGGCGTCCGGGCACCTATGAAGGCCGCTCGGGCTCGCAGATCACCTTCCTGCCGAGCTCGGAAACCTTCACCATGGTGGAGTTCGACTTCAAGACGCTCGAGCATCGCCTGCGCGAACTGGCCTTCCTCAATTCGGGCGTGCGCATCCTGTTGCGCGACCACCGCCACCCCGAGCCGGTCGAGGTCGAGCTGTTCTACGAGGGCGGGCTCGAGGCCTTCGTCAAGTATCTCGACAAGGCCAAAACACCGGTCATCGACCGGCCCATCACCATGGTCAGCGAGAAGGACGGCATCACCGTCGAGGTGGCGCTGCAGTGGAACGACAGCTACCACGAAAACGTACTCTGCTTCACCAACAACATCCCCCAGCGCGATGGCGGCACGCATCTGGCCGGGCTGCGCGGCGCGCTGACGCGCCAGGTGACCAGCTATGCCGAAACCAGCGGCATCACCAAGAAGGAAAAGGTGACGCTGACCGGCGACGACACGCGCGAGGGCCTCACCTGCGTGCTCTCGGTCAAGGTGCCCGATCCGAAATTCTCGTCCCAGACCAAGGACAAGCTGGTCTCCTCCGAAGTGCGGCCCGTGGTCGAGAACATCGTGAATGACAAGCTCGGCCAGTGGTTCGAGGAGCATCCCAACGAGGCCCGCACCATCGTGGGCAAGGTGGTGGAAGCGGCCGCCGCCCGCGAGGCCGCCCGCAAGGCGCGCGAGCTGACCCGCCGCAAGGGCGCGCTCGACATCTCCTCGCTGCCCGGCAAGCTCGCCGACTGCCAGGAACGCGATCCGGCCAAGTCGGAAATCTTCATCGTCGAGGGCGATTCGGCCGGTGGTTCGGCCAAGCAGGGGCGCGACCGCTCCAACCAGGCCGTTCTGCCGCTGCGCGGCAAGATCCTCAATGTCGAGCGGGCCCGCTTCGACCGCATGATCAGCTCCGAGCAGGTGGGGACGCTGATCACGGCCCTGGGTACCGGCATCGGCCGGGAGGAGTTCAACGCCGACAAGCTGCGCTACCACAAGATCATCATCATGACCGACGCCGACGTGGATGGCGCCCATATCCGCACGCTGCTGCTGACCTTCTTCTACCGGCAGACGCCGGAACTGATCGAGCGCGGTCATGTCTACATCGCCCAGCCGCCGCTCTACAAAGCCATGCGCGGCAAGTCCGAGCAGTACCTCAAGGATGAGGACGCGCTGGACCGTTACCTGATGGAGGCGGGCCTCGAGGAGGCCGTGTTCCGGACACGTGACGGCGTCGAGCATGCCGGGGCGGACCTGCTCGCCATTCTCAACCAGGCGCGCGACATCACCCACGCCATCGGCAATCTCAACACCCGCTACAACCGCAACCTGGTCGAGCAGGCCGCCATTGTGGGCGGGCTTGATCCGGATGGGCTGAGCAATGCGGACAAGTCCGCCGAGGTACTCAAGCGGGTGGCCAACCGGCTGGACCGCATCTCGGACGAGCTTGAGCGCGGCTGGCATGGCGAGATCACCGACACCGACGATCTCGAATTCTCCCGCACCGTGCGCGGGGTGAGCGAGCGCCACCTCCTCGACCGTGCCCTGCTGCAGAGCGCCGATGCGCGCAAACTGCGCCAGCTCGCCGAGCGGCTGGACGAGCTGTTCGGCGGCGTGCCCACGCTGACCCGCAAGGGCGAGACCATGCCGATCTTCGGGCCGTCCAGCCTGTTCAAGGCGGTCACCGATGCCGGCCGCAAGGGCGTTTCGCTGCAGCGCTACAAGGGCCTGGGCGAAATGAATGCCGAGCAGCTCTGGGAAACCACGCTCGACCCCAATGCCCGCACCCTGCTCAAGGTCGAGATCGACCAGACCGACGAAGCCGACGCCATCTTCACCGCGCTGATGGGCGACCTGGTCGAGCCGCGCCGCGACTTCATCCAGGACAATGCGCTCAGCGTGAGCAACCTGGACGTGTAGGAGTGCCTGCGTTCCCAGCCTGAAGCGTTCAGGGAGTGTCGCATGAGACCTTTGGATTCCTGGCAGTTCTGGGCACTCCTATCGGCCACCTTTGCCGCTATGACGGCAGTGTTCGCAAAGGTCGGCATCGAGAGCGTCAATTCAGATTTCGCAACGTTCATCCGAACGATAGTCATTCTGCTGGCCGCTGGCGGTATCGTTCTTGCAACGGGTCACTGGCAAGACCCCGCCACGGTTTCCGGCCGCACCTGGGCCTTTCTGGTTCTGTCCGGCCTGGCAACTGGCCTTTCCTGGATCTGCTACTTCCGCGCTCTCAAGCTCGGCAATGCCTCCCAAGTGGCGCCCATCGACAAGATGAGCATGGTTCTGGTTGCATCATAGCCGCCCTGTTTTTGGGCGAGAGGCTCTCACCTCCAGCTTGGGCAGGCGTGGGGCTAGTCACTAGTGGCGCTATTCTGGTGGCCCTCAACTGAACTGCCGCCCGTTCGCCTGCCTGAACACTGCGTTGCGCAGAACCGGCTTGGTTGCGGGCGGGCGGCGGCATAGCTAAGGGATAATCGGGGCGCGCTGCGCCACATCCTCTTGCTCAGGTTCCTCCCATGAAAAAGATCGGTTTCCTCTCCTTCGGCCATTGGTCGCCCTCGCCCCAATCGGGTACGCGGACCGCTGGCGATGCGCTGCTGCAATCGATCGACCTGGCCGTTGCAGCCGAGGAACTGGGGGCGGATGGCGCCTATTTCCGGGTGCATCACTTTGCCCGTCAACTGGCCTCGCCCTTCCCGCTGCTGGCGGCAATCGGCGCGAAAACCAGGAAAATCGAGATCGGCACCGCCGTCATCGACATGCGCTACGAGAACCCGCTCTACATGGCCGAGGATTCGGGGGCGGCGGATCTGATTGCCGGCGGGCGCCTGCAACTGGGCATCAGCCGCGGCTCGCCGGAACAGGTGGTCGATGGCTGGCGCTATTTCGGCTACGAGCCGGCCGAGGGGCAGACTGACCAGGACATGGCCCGGCTCAATGCCGAAATCTACCTCAAGGCCTTGTCGGGCCAGGGCTTTGCCCAGCCCAATCCGCGCCCCATGTTCCCCAATCCGCCGGGCCTGTTGCGGCTCGAACCCTATTCAGCCGGCCTGCGCGAGCGTATCTGGTGGGGCGCGGCCAGCGATGCCACGGCCGTCTGGGCGGCCGAAATGGGGATGAACCTGCAATCCTCCACGCTCAAATTCGACGAGAGCGGCAAGCCGTTCCACATCCAGCAGGCCGAGCAGATCCGCGCCTACAAGACGGCCTGGAAACAGGCCGGCCATGCGCGCGAGCCGCGCGTTTCGGTCAGCCGGTCCATCTTCGCCATCGTCAACGACATGGACCGCGCCTATTTCGGCGGCGGCCGGCCCGAGGAAGACCAGTTCGGCTATATCGAGCCGGAAAAGCGTGCCGTGTTCGGACGCGGCTATAGCGGCGAGCCGGACAGGCTGATCGAGGAGCTCAAGCGCGACGAGGCCATTGCCGAGGCCGATACGCTGCTGCTGACCGTGCCCAACCAGCTCGGCGTCGCCTACAATGCCCATGTCATCGAGAGCATCCTCAAGCATGTCGCGCCGGGGCTTGGCTGGCGTTAGGGCCGGCCAGCTCGCGTCTGCCAGCCGATAGCGGCGAAGGCGATGACGGCCAGCCCGCCGGCCCCAGCCGCCAGCGCCAAAGCGGGCGCCATGCCCATCAGTCCGGCCAACAGGGCAAACACGAACGGCGCCAGCGCCGCCGATAGCTGACGCACGGCATTGAGCACGCCCAGCCGCCGACCATAGCCGGCCGTGCCGAACAGGGTCAGCGGCAAGGTCCCGCCGACAATGCTGAACAGGCCCGAACCCAGCCCGAACAGGATGGCAAAGGCTGCCGCGCCAAGCGGCGATGGCGCGGTGAGTACCAGCACCAGCGCCCCCAGCGGCATCAATGCGGCGGCGATGACCGCAAGCCAGGGCTGTGGCAGCCCGCCGCCAAAGCCCATATTGATCACCCGGCTGAGCACCTGAGCCGGCCCGAAGAGGGCGGCCACGCCCACCCCCGCCGTACCGATGCCCAGCGCCGCCAGCAGGCCCACCATGTGCATCAGAACCGATTGCGCCAGCAGGCTGGTCAGCGCAAAGCCCGCCAGCATCAGCCAGAGCAGGCGCCGCGCTTCATCGGGCCGGGCCATGCCCATCGCCACGGGCGGCGCCGCGCCCCTGGCCTTGCTTTGCCGCACATGGCGCGCCAGCGCAAAATGCAGTGGCACGCAAAGGGCAAAGTTCATGCCGGCAAAGACCAGGTAGGTGCCGCGCCAGCCCAGCTGCGCGGTGAGCATGGTGGTCAGCGGCCAGAACAGGGTCGAGGCAAAACCGGCAATCAGCGTCAGGTGGACGATCTGGCGCTGCGCCGCCGCGCCGGCAATCTGCGCCAGCGCGGCGAAGGCCAGCGGATAGAGCACGAAGGCTGCGGCCAGTTCGATGGCAAAGAGCGCCGCCGCATAGGCCGGGCCGTTCGGTGCCAGAGCGCACAGCACCAGCGCCAGCGCCGCGCCAACCGAGCCCAGCCCCATGACCGGCCCGGCGCCCAGGCGGTCCGCAAGGCTCCCCGCCCAGGGCGCGATGGCGCCGCTCAGCAGCAGCGAAGCCGCCAGGGCTCCGAACAGTGCGGCTTCCGGCCAGCCGAAGCTCTGCGCGAGATGGGGCGCAAGGGGACCAAAGCTGTAGTAGAGCGAACCATAGCCGATCACCTGGGTGAGGCCGAGGCCCCAGACCAGCCAGGCGGGGGCGCGGGGAAGGGCTGTCGTCATTTCGATGCTGCCGGAAGAATGGAAACAGAGGGCAAATAGAAACTCATGCCGCAGTGCCGACCGCACCCGCATCGGCACAGCACTGGCTGGAGAGAAAGGCAACAAGCCCATCCATCGCCCCGAAGTTGGCGCGGCAGATGAGCTGGGTGCCCTGCCGGTCCTGCGAGACGAGGCCGACGGCGACCAGCCGGTGCAGATGATGCGACAGGGTGGAAGCCGGAATATCGAGGGCTGTCTGCAGCCCGCCCACGGGCAGGCCGCCGGGTCCGGCGCGCACCAGGCGCTGATAAGCGGCAAGCCGCGTGGGATTGCCCAGCGCCTCGAGCTGGCGCGCAATCTCATCAAGCATGGATGGCCTCCGCCCCTGTTTTTCGACACTTATCGAAGAAGCGGGTGACAGGCACGTGTCAAGGCAGCGAAAAGCCGCTGCCGTCGCACGCGTTGGCCTGCCAATAGGCGTCGACGGGCGTGTGCCGGCCAAGGGACTGCCGCTCGACAAGCGCCGCAAAGGCCATGGCCCGGCATTCGTCGGGCCCGGCCACCACATGCACCATTTCATGCAGGATGGTGAGGACGCGCAGGTCATCGGCGCCGGGCGAATAGAATTGCGGGCACAGCACCAGCCGCACGCGGCCCGCCTCCGGCGGCAGGCGGGTATAGGCGGCAAAGCGCGTGCAGACCAGGTTGTCGCCGTTGACCAGGTCCAGGGCAATGGCGCCGCCCCAATGGCCGGACTGGAAGCGGTGCAGGGACAGCGCATCGCGATAGGCGGCGACATCGACGCCGAAAGCCTCGGCGGGCAGCGATGGAAAGGCCGCTTCGAACAGGTCGACGGCGCCGCTGACCGCGCGGTCCAACTGGGCCTGCTGGGCCGCAGCCTGGGCGACCGGCAGCATCAGGGCGGCAAGGATCAAGGCAAGGCAGGCGCGCATGGGACATCCGGGACGCTGGCGGAAATGCCGAACAGTCGCACAATCGGGACCAGATTGTGACGTTTCCAATGTGACTGGGCCGCAACAGGCCAGTCCAAACCCGCCCCTTGTCACATAAACGCGCCACAATTGCCCCGGACAAGCATGGATGCGACCGCGCGGGCCTGCGAATGCGCCGCGAGACGGTCCGGTTGGGTTAACGATCTGCTGCCATCTGGTTCCCCTATTGGGCGGAACGGAGTAGAAGCGGGTCGGGCTCGTTTCACCAGGTATGCTTGATGGACTTTCGCATTTCCGCCGATGATCGCGTTGGCGCCACCACAAAGGGCGGCAAGCCGCAGCCGGCAGCCCGTACGGGCAAAGGCCGCGAGCGGGTCGAACCGTCGCTGGGGCAATCGGTGGGTGTGTTCGTCGACGACGAGCGATCCGGCGGTGCGGCGCCCAATCCGCGGGGCAAGGCGCCAAAGCCGCAGAAGCCACCTCGGCGCGGCAAGGGTACCCCGGCCCGCCAGAAGCGGCGCAGCCGCACGGGCGGTTTCCTCATGGGCCTGCTGTGGTGGGGCTTCGTCGCCTGCCTCTGGGGCGGCATCGCCGTCATCGGCGTCGTGGTCTATTACGGCGCCCAGCTGCCTTCGGCCAATACCTGGGCCATTCCGGACCGGCCCCCCAATATTCGCATCCTGGCGGCGGATGGCTCGCTGATCTCCAATCGCGGCCAGACGGGCGGCGAGGCGATCACCTATCGCGAGCTGCCTTATTACGTGCCCGCGGCCATCATCGCCAGCGAAGACCGCCGCTTCATGCAGCATTTCGGCGTCGATCCGCTGGGCCTGGTCTCGGTGGCGATCGAATCGGTGCAGGCGCGCGACATTACCCGCGGCGCCTCCACCATAACCCAGCAGGTGGCCAAGAACCTGTTCCTCACTCCCGACCAGACCCTGGGCCGCAAGATCCAGGAGATGATCCTGGCGGTGTGGCTGGAGCAGAACTACACCAAGGAAGAAATCCTCGAGCTCTACATGAACCGCGTCTATTTCGGCGCGGGTGCAACCGGGATCGAAGCGGCCGCCCAGACCTATTTCGGCGTCTCGGCGCGCAACCTGTCGCTGGGCCAGGCGGCCATGCTGGCCGGCATCCTGCCGGCGCCGTCGGCTTATAATCCGAAGTCCAATCCCGAGCGGGCCATCGAGCGGCAGCGCCTGTCGCTCAACGCCATGGCCCGTGACGGCTACATCACCCAGGAGGAGGCCGAAGCTGCCCAGATCGACCCCGACCAGACCGTGCGGACGCGTGTCGCCGGTTCGGAGGACTATGTCGCCGACTGGGTGGAAAGCCTGATGACCGCCTATATCGGCGAGATCGAGGATGACGTGGTGGTGCAGACCACCATCGACTTCAAGATGCAGAAGGATGCCGAATTCATCGTCAAGGAGATGGTGGCATCCGAAGGTCCCAAGCGCGGCTTCAACCAGGGTGCCCTGGTGGCCATGGATGTGGATGGCACGGTGCGCGCCATGGTGGGCGGCGTCGATTACCAGGCCAGCCAGTACAACCGCGCCGTCACCGCCAAGCGGCAGCCCGGCTCGACCTTCAAGCCCTTCGTCTACATGGCCGCCATGGAAAAGGGCTATACGCCCGACACGTTGGCCGAGGACGCCCAGTTCGACTACAACGGCTGGAGCCCGCGCAATGCCTCGGGCAAATATGCCGGCACCGTGACCTTGCGGCAGGGCCTGGCCTATTCGCTCAACACGATCGCGGCGCGCCTTGCCATCGACGTTACGCCTGAAGCGGTCATCGAGGTTGCCGCGCGGATGGGTATTTCCTCCCAGCTGACACCCGTACCCTCGATCGCCCTCGGGACGCAGGAAGTGAACCTGCTCGAACTCACCAGCGCCTATGCGCCCTTCGCCAATGGTGGCATGGGCGTCATTCCCAACGTGATCACCCGCATCACCTCCAAGGATGGCGAGGTGCTGTTCGAGGCCTCCACTGCCGGCCCCGGCCGGGTGGTGGCGCCCAATGTGCTGGCCGAGATGAACGACATGCTCGAGACCGCCGTCGAGGTGGGCACGGGCCGCGGCGCCAATCTTGGCGGCTGGGAATTCGGCGGCAAGACCGGCACGTCGCAGGAATCGAAGGACGCGCTCTTCGTCGGCTATACGTCGGCAATGGTCACCGGCGTGTGGCTGGGCAATGACGACAACACCAAGACCACGCTGTCGGGCGGCAATGTGCCGGCCGCCATCTGGTCCGAATTCATGACCAAGGCGCATGCGGGCAGGTCGCCGGCGCCGATTCCGGGCGGCAGTTACCGGGGCCAGGTCGTGGCGCAGCCCATGATCGATCCCGCCACCGGCCAGGCCGTGATGGACCCAACGACGGGCCAGGCGCAGGTGCAGTATGTCGACCCCAATACCGGGGCGCCGGTGCAGGTCCAGACCGATCCGGCCACCGGCCAGCTCATGCAGCTCGATCCGGCAACGGGCCAATATGTGGCGGTGAGCGCCGTAGCCGCGGCAGAACAGACAACGCAACCCATCGATCCGGCCACCGGCTGGCCGGTGGGGACGCAGATCGACCCGGCGACCGGCCTGCCCGTTGCCCCCGCCGGCGGCGTGCTGGTGGATGCCAATGGCAACCAGATCGATCCCGCGACCGGCCTGCCGATCGGCCAGGTGGTCCAGGGCCAGGCCATCGACCCGGTCACCGGCTTCCCGCTGCAGCCGCAAAGCGCGGGCGTGGGCACCGCGCCCATCGATCCGGAAACCGGCCAGCCCATGGTGCTGATCGTGGATCCGGCCACCGGCCAGCAGGTCTGGGTGCCCAGCGCCCCGGCCCAGCTGCAGCCGCCCGCCGCGGTTGGCCAGCAGCCGGTCTACCAGGAGCCCGAACGCCAGCGCACCCTGATGGACCTGATCTTCGGCAGCGGCGAGAACTGATCCCGCCGATATGGTGTGGGGTGCATTGCATCCGCTTGCGAAAAGGCCGCCCGGAGGCGGCCTTTTCCTTTCAGGTGACGATGATCGGCGCGCCCGACGTCACGCGGTCGTAGAGGTCGATCACATCCTGGAACAGCAGGCGCACGCAGCCGCTCGACACGGCCTTGCCGATGGTTGACGGGTCCATCGTGCCATGCACGCGGTAGAGCGTGTCCCGGTTTCCCTGGTGGATATAGAGTGCCCGCGCGCCCAGCGCATTGAGCAGGCCCGGCGGCTGGCCGTGGCGGTACATTTCGAGCTCGGGCTGGCGATCGACCATTTCGCTGGGCGGAGTCCAGACCGGCCATTTGCGCTTATAGGCTATGTGGCCTTCCCCGCTCCATTCAAAGCCCGCCCGGCCAAGGCCCACGCCGTAGCGCATGGCGCGTCCATTGGGCATGGTCCAGTAGAGGAAATAGCGGGCGGTATCGACCACGACGCGGCCGGCAGGCTGGCCGGTCGGGTTGTCGACCTCCTGCCGCCAGTAGACCGGGTCAACCATGGAAATGTCGGCGGCGGGAACCGGATAGTCTTCCTCGGGCCGGGCTGCATACTGCATCAGTACATCGGGCGGGACGGCATAGCGCACCGGGCCGGTGGGCACGGGCGGCGTGGGGGTGGTGGTGGCGCAACCGGCAAGAGCCAGTGCGGAAAGGCTGGCCAGACCGGCCAGTACGGCGCGGCGCGACGGACGCGCGCTGGTGACAAATGACATGAAGGATCCTTGGCCCCATCAGGGCTGAAAGAGAACGGGAAGATCGGAAAGGGACGTCTTCAGGTCTCTATCGGGGGGCGCAGCAAGGGGCTGCCCTGCCCGCGCGGGGCCATCGAGTCGAGGCCCGGCCAGGCGCGGGCGTCCGTAGGACAGGCCGGCAGCGGGCTGATGGATACGGGTATGCCGTGATGCTGGCCGCAGGGCATGGTGATGCCGGAGCCCAGATCGATCTCGCCCCGCTGGACGCTGACCATGACCGGGATGGACTGGTTGCTCGAATCCACCAGGTTCAGCACCACGATCGGGGTGCTGACATAGCGATGGGCATGGGCAGTCGCCGCCCCGGCAATGGCGGCAAAGGCAAAGATCGCGACAATGAGGGCAATCAGGCGAGACATGTCCTCGTGATTGGCATCGATTGAGGCAGGATATTGGCCATGCGCCTGCTTGTTGCGCCCGGCCATGCCGTTGGCTCGCGACCGTGTGCTTTGGGCAACGCGGGCGGCGTCAGTAGCGCCCCTGGTCGCTGCCGCAGAAGGGATCGACGGGGCTGGTGCCGGAAAAGGCACTGCGCCCCATGATGGCCTCGACCACGGCCGCCTGCAGTGCTTCGCTCGAGCCATAGGCGTTGACGTATGCCGGCACGCGCGGCGCGTCATGGAGGTAATAGGGATAGCCGAACGAGATCATCAGGCTGGGAATGTCATGCCAGTAGCGGTGCATGGCCCCGAAGACCGAGCCGGTCAGCTTGTGCCAATCGAGGTAGATGCGGCTGCGGGTGAGCAGGGTTTCCTCGGCGAAGAGGTAGACCACAAGATCGAAGTCGCGCGGGCTCACATCCATGCCGGGGGCATAGACGGTCACCTCGAACCCTTCCTTCTCCAGCCGATCCGGCACGCTGAGCGGCAGCGGCTGGGGCACGAAGGGCAGCACCACGCCGCCGGAGAAGACCAGCACGCGCCTGGTTCTGGCCGGAGACAGCGGCAGCAGGCCTTTGACATCCTTGACCAGGGTGGGCACGCGTGCCGTCACGCCCTGTGCCAGGAGGCGGCTCTGCTCGCTCCCCACCAGCAATTGTGCCGCGTCGAGGTTGGGCTCGGGCCGGTCGAGATGCAGGCCCAGCGCCGCCTTGAGCGCGAGGATGCGGGTGACCGCCTCGTCCACGCGCTCCTGGGTCAGGCGGCCATCGGCGACCGCCTTGACCAGCCGCATCAGGTCGGCATTGGGATCGTCGGAGAACAGGATCACGTCGCAGCCCGATATGATCACTTCGGGCAGGGTTTCGTCGCGTGGGCCCCAGTCGCCCAGGCCGGCCATGGGTGTGGCATCGGAAACGATCAGGCCGTTGAAGCCGAGTTCGCGCCGCAGCAGGTCGAGATTGAGAACCTTGCTCAGCGAGGCCGGGCGATAGGCCTCGGCTCCCGCATCGGGGTCCAGCGCCCTGACGAAGGCCGGCAGGGCGATATGGGCGGACATGATCGAGAGCACGCCCTGGGCAATGGCCTTGCGATAGAGGCGGCCAAAGGTCTCTTCCCATTGCGGCATGGTCAGCGGGTTGACCGTGGTCACCAGGTGCTGGTCGCGATCGTCGAACCCCTCGCCGGGCCAGTGCTTGGCGGTGGCGGCCACGCCATTGGCCTGGAAAGCGGCGATCTGCGCCATGGCATGCCGTTCGACCTTGTCGATATCGCTGCCATAGGAGCGCGTGCCGACAATGGCGCTGCGCCAGGCCGAATTGATATCGATGACCGGCGTGAAGCTCCAGTTGAGCCCCACGGCCGTCGCCTCGCGCGCCATGAGGGTGGAAATGGCCGTGGTCGCCTCGACATCATCGACTGCCGCCAGGCCCAGCGGGTTGGGCACGGAGGTGCCGAAGGGCAGACTCATGCGGCTGCCTTCGAGATCGGCACTGACCAGCAGCGGCACGGCGCTCAGCGTATTGAGGTCACGCGCGAGGGCGATTTCGGCCGCCAGGTCGGCGGAATAGATGCGGGTGATGCCACCCGGCTTGAAGCTGCGGACCTCCTCGGCCACTTCGGCCGGCGTACCGCGCGCGAGCAGGACGAAGAGCTGGGCCAGCTTGTCGCGCGGCGAGAAGGCGTCGCGGGTGGCATTGACCCAGTCAATGGCCGCCGCATCGAGGTTGAACGGGCTGGCGGAAAGATCGATCTCGGCCAAGGCAGCCTCCCAGAATCTTGTTATTGCTCAAGACCTAGCAGAGGCCGCGCCCGGACGAAACTCAGGCATGCGCCTCCAGCCACTTGATCAGTTGCACCTTGGACTGTGCACCGATCTTGAGGTCGACCGGCTGACCCTGCTTGAACACGATGAGCGTGGGCATGGAGCGCACATTGTAGTTCACGGTCGTGGCCGGATTCTGATCGACGTCGAGCTTGACGATCTTGACCGAGGCGGCCAGTTCATCGGCGAGCGCATCGATGCTGGGCTCCATCGCCTTGCAGGGCGGGCACCACTCGGCCGAGAAATCCACCAGCACCGGACGGTCGCTGGCCAGCACCTCGGCGGCGAAATCGGCATCGGAAACGAACTGGGTCATGTGACGGTCCTTCATCGGTATTGGACGATGAAGCTAGAGCGAGTCCGCACGCTTGGGAAGGCATGCAAGATGTGGTGGACCGCCTGGCGGAGGAAACGATTTTCGTGCTTGGGCAGCTTGTGAGAAGACCTCACAAGTTCCGCCAAAAACAAAAGCACCGCCGGGTTGCCCAGCGGTGCTTTTGCCAAAGTCCGTCGCGCCAGAAATCAGGCGGCGTGGCTTTCCAGCCATTTGGTCATGGCGGCCTTGGGGGTACCGGCGCCGATCTTCATGTCGACCGCCTCACCGCCCTTGAACAGGATCATGGTGGGGATCGAGCGCACGCCATACTTGGTCATGGTCGAGGGATTCTCGTCGACATTGAGCTTGACGATCTTCACCTTGCCCGACAGCTCCGTGCTCAGTTCGTCGAGCAGGGGTGCGATCGCGCGGCACGGCCCGCACCACTCCGCCCAGAAATCCACGAGGACGGGCTCTTTGGAGTTGAGGACTTCCTCGCCAAAGGTGGCGTCGGAAACTTGAGTAGTCATGGATTGTTGCCTTTTGGGTTGAAAGCGGCGGTCTCTGTGCGCCTAAAGCTGGGAAGAGTCCAGCAAGGCACAAGCAGCCCTCACCGCATGGTGAAGCCCCTGGTTGCCGCCGCCAGCAGGTCCTGAGGCAGATTCATCAATGATTCCAGTCGTGTCCATAGGATTGCCGCACGCACGTCTCGTCCGGGGAAAAGCTGACCTGCAACCAACGCATATAATCCGAGCTGGGTAAGATAGTTCCCCGGCACATCGCCCGGCCCCCCGGGCACCGATGCGTCGGACTTGTAGTCCACCACCGTTACCCCCGAGTCGTCAACCACAAGCCGGTCGATACGCCCAGCCAATCGAATGGGCTGCCCATCGCGGCGGGCATCGACCAGGAACGGCACTTCCGCCCGGCTTTGCGGTCCGAACAGATGCGCCAGGCCGGGTTGTGCAAGGATGGAGATGGCGCGTTGGGCCAGCGCGGCGTGCTCTGCCGGCGCGTCGGGGAGCAAGGTTTCGAGCGCCCGGGCGGCCACGCCGGGCCGTTCGGCCGGGCCGATCCGCCCCAGATGCTGCAGCAGGGCATGCAGCGCAATGCCCTCGCGACGGGCCTGGTCGGCGTCGCGAATCTGCTCGGCGAGGCTGTCCAGCGCCGCAGCCGGGGCCACGCGGTCCTTGACGGAGGATGGTGTCACCAGGGGCAGGTCGGCCGGCGCCGGCTGGGCATCGAGGTGCAGCGGCTGGTCGGCCAGCGGCACCACGTCGCTCAGCCGCCCGAGCGCCGGCGGCGCCACCCGGTCTCGCGGGTAGATCAGCGCGACTTCGGTGCCGGCTTCGTCGTGCTTGCTCTCGCTGTCCTCGCGCAGGGCCGTTTCGATCGCCTCGTACCAGGTGCCCTGGACCTTGCCGCGCGGGGTCAAGGCGCCCGTGACATAGAGTTCGTCCTCGGCACGGGTCATGGCGACGTAGAGCTTGCGCCAATATTCCTTGCCCAGATTGTCCTCCACGGCATCCTTGAGAACCTGGCTCTGGGCCACATGCGCCTTGCTGCCCGAGGCATGAACCAGCAGCGGGCCGGGGTGCTTGTCCAGCAGGTAGACCGGCTTGCTAACCTGGCTGCCCTGCGGCCGGGTGGCAGCATCGGCGAGAATGACGATGGGCGATTCCAGCCCCTTGGCACCATGCACGGTCATGACGCGAATGCCGCTGCCGGCCTCGGCCAGTTCGCGCTTGATCGATACCTCACTGGCCCGTATGGCGGCAACGAAGCCCTGTAGCGATGGCTGGGATTCCTGTTCCTGCTCCAGCGCCAGCGTCAGGAGTTCGGCGAAGACCTCGTCCACTTCGGCCCCCATTCTGGCATGGAAGCGCCGGAGACCGCCCTCGGCATAGAGCACCTGGCTGAGGAACTCGAAGGGCCGCTCGAAGTCGAGCTCGTCCCGCCAGCGGGACAGGGTCGCGTAGGCGGCAGCGCAACTGGGTACCGGGCTGTCGCGCAGGGCCCGCCACAACGTCTGCTTGCCGCGCGGCTGGGCGAGCGCATAGAGCCCGTCTTCATCGAGGTCGAACAAGGGCGATCGCAGCAGGGCCGCCAGCTGCAGGTCATCGGCCGGATTGAGCAGCACGTCGCACAGGGCCAGCAGGTCGAGCACGGCGATGTGGTCGGACACCGACAGCCGGTCGGCGCCGGGTGTGGGCAGTCCCTCCTTGCGCAGGGCGCGGATCACCTCCTGGAACACGGCGCCACGCGACTGCACCAGGATCATGATGTGCTCGGGCCGCACCAGCACGCCGCGATTGCCCAGCGGCCGCTTGTTGCCGATCCAGGACTTGATCTCGCGCGCGATGCGCTCGGCCACCTGGCGCGGGGCGGTGCGCTCGCCGCCCGCGGCCGGCTCCAGCGGCCACTGCCCGGCCTCGGTTTCCACCGCCTGCTGCTGCACGGGAGGCCACAATGTCACGCTGCCGCCGGGCTGCGGGCGCGCGGTGTCGTGATGCACCTTGTCCAGCTCCAGCAGGTTGTCCTGCATGCCGGGCAGGTCCGAGACCTTGTCCACCGCGGCCAGGATTTCGGGCAGGGTACGGAAGCTCATATGCAGCTTCCCTTCCTCGAAGGGCACCTTGGTCTCGTCTGCCCGCCGCTTGAAGTACCGGCCCGTCTCGCCGAAGAGCGTGGGGTCCGCGCCCTGGAACGAATAGATGGACTGCTTCTGGTCCCCCACCGCAAACAGCGAGCGCAGCCGGTCGGCCGCCTCTGCCCCATCGAAGAATTCCTCGGCAAT
>CAMLOA010000003.1 GCA_946481445.1 uncultured Devosia sp.
AACCCCGACATGGTCAAGGCGCTGATCAGCCAGGCCCTGTTCTTCGACGAAGGGTCGCGCGCGGCAGCGTGACGGTCGATCACAATTGCTTCAAGGGCCGGGTCTTTACCCGGCCTTTTCGTTTGTCGCGAGGAACTTCGCCTCACACTGGCCGTTTTCCGATCAATCAAGGAACGGAGATTGCGATGCTCTATTATGCACTTGTCTTCCTCGTGATTGCCCTGATTGCCGGCGTACTCGGCTTCAGCGGCATTGCCGGCGCGTCGGCGGGTATTGCCCAGATTCTGTTCTTCCTGTTTCTGGCATTCCTCGTCATTTCGCTCGTCATCGGCTTCTTCCGTCGCGCCTGAGGCGCGCCACCAAAGCCCGCTGCAGCGGCCTTGCCTCGGGGCAGGGCCGTTTGCGTCTCCCAACCGGGAACCGACCTGCCCATGCCTCACGTGACCGCAGAACAGCACTTGCGTACCCTGTCTGCGGGATTGGGAGATCGCGGCATCGGCGTGCTGCTTCAGGACGCCGACTTTCGCTTCCTGATTGTGGAAGGCCTTCCCCCGCTCTGGCCGGAAGGGTCGCTCGTGGGTCGCGTGCCAGCCCAGGCGCTGCCTTCGGGCCTGGCGGCCGGCTTCGAACGCGCTCGGAACGCGCTGGCGCCTGGCACCGATTTCCACGCCTTCGAATTCGATCTTGGCTCGGGCACCGAACGGCGCACATACGAGGCGCATATGCGCCGGCTGGATTCGACCTATCTGACCACGGTCATCGACATCACCGAAGCGCGCCAGCGCGAGCTGGCAGTTGCCGCCCTGCTGCGCGAAGTCAGCCATCGTTCCAAGAACCTGCTGGCCATCGTCCAGTCGGTGGCCATGCAGACGGCCATCAACACACCCAGCACCAGTGAATTCCTCGACCGCTTCCGCGGCCGCCTGCATGCCCTCTCCAGCACCCAGGACCTGGTGACGGAGAGCGATTGGCGGGGGACATACCTGCATTCCCTGGTCGCCGCGCAACTGACCCGGGTGGCCCCCTCCATGCTGTCCCACCTCCGCCTCACGGGCATCAATCCACTTCTGGGCCCCAATGCCGCCCTGCATGTCGGTCTGGCCATCCACGAGCTTGCGGCCAATGCCGTCCGGCACGGGGGGATGGGGAGCGGTGGGGCCGGCCATGTTTGGGTCGATGCCCGGCTCGATGGCGGTGCGGCGCGCCCCGATCTGGTGATCGAGTGGCAGGAAACCGGCATCCCCCGCCCGGCGGGTCCGTCCCGCCCCCGCTTCGGCACGCTGGTGCTGGAACGCATCGTGCCCGTTTCGGTCGGCGGGCAGGCAAGCTTGGGCATCGCGGACGACGCCGTGCGCTACCACCTGGCCATTCCTGCAGATCAGTACGACGTCTGAGCCGGCAAGATGTCATCGATGCGCCCGGTCATCCGGTAGGCCACCAGGCCGATCCATTCGCGCACTGCTGCCGTCGTCGTTTCGAGGTTGTAGACCGGGTTGACGACGTCCACCCCCAGTCCTTCTTCGCCCGTGCTGCGATAGTCTGTCGGCCAGGCGATGACCTCGATACCCTGCTTGCGGAACAGGCCAACCGACCTCGGCATGTGGAAGGCCGATGTCACCAGCACCACCGCGCCGGGCCGGTCCGCCAGCAACTCGCGCGACAAGGCTGCATTCTCGTCGGTATTGCGCGAGTCGCCTTCCAGGATGAGTCGCTCCGGCGCAATGCCCAGCTGCTGCAGGAAGCGCTGCGCCGTCACCGCCTCTGGCTCGCTGTCGGGGACCATCAGCCCGACACCGCCGCTGAGCAGGATCCGCGCCTCCGGATAAAGCTGCGCCAGCCGCAGGGTTTCGCTGAGCCGGTCGCCGGCCTCGTTCATCTCCGGCACACCGCGCGTCGTGCTCACCCGGCTCACCGTCGCGCCACCCAGCATGACGATCGTGCCAACCTCCGCGGGCATCTCGGCCGGTCGCTCGAAGCGGGCCTCCAGCGGGCCGATCACGGCAAAGCCAAGGGACGTGAAGCTGCTCAAACCCAGCACGGCCAGCCCCGCCGCCGCCACGGCTAGCCCGCTGCGCCGCCGCCGCCACCAGAACAACGCCACCGCCACCAAAAGCAGCAGCAGGCTCAGGCTCAGCGGCTGCGCGAGGCCCCAGAAAACCTTGGATGCAACGAAAAACATCGGTCCTCCCGCTCGGCTCTTGCCCGGATGCTAGCCGATACAACATGGGAGAGGCGGCGGCCATCGCCGATTTATGCTTGCTATCTCATCCGCTTCTGCTTTTCTGGAGGGCGGTCAAGATTGCCAGCCTGACAAAAAGGCAATCGCCGGTCAGGAAGGCGCCCGCCACCAGCGGGCAATGGGTGAGCATGGCGCTAGCCGATACCGCTATTGCAGAGAGACTGCCGGTCGTGGCGATCCACGATCTGCACAAGTCCTTCGGGGCACTCGAGGTTCTCAAGGGCATATCGTTCACCGCTTACGAGGGCGAGGTCATCTCCCTGATCGGCTCGTCCGGCTCCGGCAAGTCGACCCTGCTGCGCTGCATCAACATGCTCGAAGTGCCCGACAGCGGATCGGTCGCCATCGATGGTGAGGAGATCAGGCTGCGCGGCGCCGGCCCACACCGCCAGATCGCCGACGAACAGCAGATCCGCCGCATCCGCTCCGAGCTGGGCATGGTGTTCCAGAGCTTCAACCTGTGGGCGCATCTGACCATCCTCGAAAATGTCATGGAAGCGCCGCTCGTCGTGCAGAAGCGCGCCCGTCCCGAGGTTGAGGCCGAGGCCCGCGCCATGCTGGCCAAGGTGGGCATCGGCGAAAAGGCCGACAGCTATCCGGCCCAGCTCTCGGGTGGCCAGCAGCAGCGCGCTGCCATTGCCCGCGCCCTCTGCATCAATCCGCGGGTCATGCTCTTTGACGAGCCGACCTCGGCGCTCGATCCGGAGCTCGAGGTGGAAGTCCTGCGCGTCATCAAGGTGCTCGCCGATGAAGGCCGGACCATGGTCCTGGTGACCCATGACATGGAGTTCGCCCGCTCGGTGAGCGACCGCGTGATCTTCCTGCACCAGGGCTGCATCGAGGAGGAGGGCACCCCCGACCAGGTGTTCGGCGCAACCCGCTCACCGCGCCTCAAGCAATTCCTGAATGCCGCCAGCCACGATTGACGGCATTTTGCGATGTAAGCCCGGCCAACGGGCACAAGAAGAATGAACCAACGGAGAAACGACATGAAGAAGCTTATCCTAGCGGCCGCGGCGGTCATCGCCCTCGGCTCGGCGGCCCAGGCGCAGGACACCGTGCGCATCGCCACGGAAGGCGCCTATGCGCCGTGGAACTTCCTCGATGACGCCGGCAATCCGGCCGGTTTCGAAATCGATCTGGGCAATGCCATCTGCGCCCAGGCCGGCCTCACCTGCGAATGGATCATCAATGACTGGGATTCCATCATCCCCAACCTGCTCGCGGGCAACTACGACGTGATCATGGCCGGCATGTCGATCACCGACGAGCGTCTCGAAACCATCGACTTCAGCCAGAACTACTTCCCACCCGATCCGTCCAAGTTCGTCGCTCCGGCCGGCTCCGCGCTCGATTTCGCGGCCCTCTCGGGCGCCCGCATCGGCGTCCAGGGCGGCACCATCCAGGCCGCCTATGCCGAGGAAAACCTGGCCTCGGGCAATACCATCGTCTCGTTCGGCACGGCCGACCAGGCCATGGCTGATCTGGCCGCCGGCAATCTCGACACCATCCTGGCCGACGGCGCCTATCTCGAGCCGGTCATTGCCGCCTCCAATGGTGCGCTGGAATTCGTTGGCGAGGACGTTCTGATCGGCGGCGGCGTTGGTGCCGGCCTGCGCAAGGATGAAGCCGAGCTCAAGACGGCTATCGACGATGCCCTGACCGCCCTCAAGGCCGACGGCACCGTCGACAAGCTGATTGCCCAGTGGTTCGAGGGCCGCGGCCCCTATTTCGCCGAGTAAGACGACCAAGTAGTGAGCCAACTGCCTCACCCCTCCCGGCCTCCCCGTCAAGGGGAGGTGCCGGCCGGAGGGTGGGCAGAATAGTGCCACGTCCCCGATGTAGCACCTCCCCCTCGATGGGGGAGGCTGGGAGGGGGTGGTGGGAGCCCCAATGCAGCTGGAAGAGCCGACTGTGATGTACGCCGACAAGAGCACCAGTCCATGAGCGAAGACATCGCCTTCTGGTTGGGCTACATCACCAACGGCAAGCACCTCACCTGGTATGCCAGCTTCCAGTTCACCATTTTCGCAGCCGTGGTCGGGGGTGCGCTGGCCGTCGTCTTCGGCCTGCTCGGCGCCACCCTCAAGAATTCCCGCTTCCTGCCTTTGCGTCTCGTCGGCACGGCCTATTCCTCGATCGTGCGGGGCGTGCCCGATGTGCTGTTCTTCCTGTTCTTCCCGCTGGCCTTCGAGCAGACCGTGGAATGGTTCATCGCCAGCCAGGTCTGCACGCCCGAAACCATTGCCGCCCAGTCGGCGGCCTGGCCGCCCTGCCGGGAGGCCAACTGGTTCCTGGGTACGCCTGAATACCTCATGCTGGCCTCGGTCTCGCTGGGCCTGGTCTATGGCGCCTTTGCCACCAATGTCATCCACGGGGCCATGCGCGCCGTGCCGCGAGGCCAGCTCGAGGCCGCTCGCGCCTATGGCATGAGCGCCGCACAGGTCCTCTGGCGCGTCCATATCCGCCAGATGTGGGTCTATGCCCTGCCCGGCCTCTCCAATGTCTGGATGCTGCTCATCAAGGCGACCTCGCTGCTCAGCCTGCTGCAGATTGCCGACATCGTGCTCTGGGCCGATCGCCTGGGCGCACCCAATTTCCTGCCGGCAGTGGGCCTGGTGCACGACGATTGGCGCTGGCGATACTACCTTGTGCTGTTCGTCTTCTACATCCTGGTGACGCTGATCTCCGAAAAGGCCTTCGGCGCCCTCATGGCCCGCGCCGGCCGTGGCATTCTGAACGAGGCCCGCTGATGGAGCGCCTCCTTGCCGAAATCGCCATCTTCGCCCCCGCGGTGCTGTTCAACATCTACTTCACCGCGGCCGCCATACCACTCGGCTTCGTTTTTGCCATCGCGCTGGCGCTGGGCAAGGCCTCGTCCAATCCGCTGATCTCCCGCCTCACCCGCGGCTACATCTATGCCTTCCGCGGCTCGCCGCTCTTCATCCAGTTCTTCATGTTCTATTCCCTGGCCCTGTCGCTCAATGTCAGCCTGTGGAAACCATGGGGCGTGTCCTGGTTCGTGCTGCATCCTCTGTTCATCGGGCCGCTCGTTCTGATCCTCAACACGGCCGCCTATACCGGGGAGATTTTCTACGGGGCCCTGCGCGCCGTCCCCCGTGGAGAAATCGAGGCGGCCCGCGCCTACGGCATGTCGCGCAGCCAGCAGTTCCGCCAGATCGTCTGGCCCAACCTCATCCGGCTGGCCTGGCCGGCGTACACCAACGAGGTTGTGTTCCTGTTTCACGCCACCTGCATCGTCTATTTTGCCTTGCCGGTGATCGGGCAGCAGAAGGACGTCATGATAACGGCCAAGGAACTGTTCGAGCGCGACTACAACGCGTTCCTGCATTTCTCGGTCGCCGCCCTTTGGTTCCTCGCGGTTTCGCTGGTGATTTTCTTCCTCTTCGGACTGGTCTATCAGCGCCTCATGCGTCACATGCCGGCCGCTCCGCGCATGCGCTACGCACCCAGATGGCTGCGCTGAGGACAGAATCGTGAAGATCATCGCCGACCTGTGCATCGTCCCCATGGGCGTGGGACCATCGGTTTCCGCCTATATCCGCGAGGTCCGCGACATCCTGGCGGTCTCGGGCCTGGAGCACGAGATGTACGCCAACGGCACCAATATCGAGGGCGAGATGGCGGCTGTCAGCGCCACCATCGAAGCCTGCTGCGCCCGCCTGCACCAGCTCGGGGTGGAGCGCATTTTCTGCACCATGGCCTTCTCGACGCGCACCGACAAGAACCAGTCCATGGCCGGCAAGCTGGCCAGCCTCAATGCAGAGGGGACCCGATGACCTTTCAGTTGCATCACACCATCCTGGCCGGCGATACGCCCGGCACCTCGACCGCCCTCTACTGGTACACGGCCGGTCCCGAGGATGCGCCGACCCGCGTGCACCTTCAGGCCGCGCTTCATGCAGACGAACAGCCCGGCACCATGGCGCTGCATCACCTTCTGCCCATGCTGCGTACCGCCGACGCGGCTGGACAGCTTCGGGCCCGCTTCACCATCTTCCCGTCGGTCAACCCGCTCGGTCTCGCCAACCTTTCCCTGCGGCGTCACATCGGCCGCTACGATGTCGAAACCGGCATCAACTACAATCGGCGCTGGCCCGACCTCTACCCGCTGGTGGCCGATCGCATCGCCACCGGCCTGGGGAACGATCCGGCCGCGAACCTTGCCCTCATTCGTCAGGCCGTCATCGCCTGGATCGATACCCAGCATCCGGTGACGGCCATCCAGCGCTTGCGCCTGGCCATCCTGCGTTCGGCCATCCAGGCCGATATCGTACTGGACCTGCATTGCGACGACGACAGCCTCAAGCACATCTTCACCTCCCCGGACCTGATGCCCGGGCTGCAGGACCTGGCTGACTGGATGGGCGTGGCGGCAACGCTCACGGCCGAGGACAGTGGCGGCGGTTCGTTCGACGAAGTGCTGCCCACCCTTTACCGCAAGGCCCGGGCTGCCCATCCCGGCCATCCCATCCCCATGGGAGCGGAAACCGCGACCCTCGAATATCACGGCCAGGCCGATACGTTCGATGCGATCGGCCGTGAAGACGCGGCGGGCCTCTTTGGCTTCCTTGCGGGCCGCGGCCTCATTTCCGGCCAGTCCTTGCCCGCCCCCGCCCCCGCACCATCCGCGACGCCCTTCGAAGCCGCCGAAGTCCTGCGCGTCGATGCGCCCGGTCTGCTCGCCTATCGCGTCGAACTGGGCGACCGCGTCCACAAGGGGCAGCCCATTGCCGATCTCATCGCCATGGATGGCCCGGAGGCCTTCATCGCCCGCCGGCCGATCCTGGCCGGCACCGATGGCTTCGTGCTGTCGCGCGCCTCGGCGAAATACGTGCGCCGTGGCGCCGTGGTCGCCAAGATCGTGGGCACGGAAATCCTGCCGTCACGCGCGGGCGGCTACCTGCTGGAGGATTGAGGCTTCGGCGGACCTCGCCCGCCCTTGACCAGCCCTAGCCCGCCAGCGCCGACAGCTTCTCTTCAGCCTCCGCCTTGACCGCTGGAGCGCGCGTCGGAACCTTGCTCAGCAGGTAATGCGGCAGGTCGACCCCGTCCAGCGGCCGGGCGAAGTAGAACCCCTGCAGCTGGTGGCAGGCAATCGCCGACAGGAACTCGGCCTGTTCCTTGGTCTCGACGCCTTCGGCGGTGATCTTGAGCTTGAGCGTCTTGCCCAGCGATGCGATCGCCTTGAGGATGTCCCGGGCCACCTCGTCCTGGCTCGACGCATCGACGAAGGAGCGGTCGATCTTGATCTTGTCGAACGGAAACTTCAGCAGGTAGCTCAGCGACGAGTAGCCGGTGCCGAAATCGTCCATGGCGATAGTCACGCCCAGGGCGCGGATTTCGCCGAGCTTGTCGACGACCTCGTCCGGGTTCTCCATGAGAAGGCCTTCGGTGATCTCGATCTCGAGCCGGTGCGGCGCCAGTCCAGATATGGCCAGGGCCTTCTGCACCACCTGGGAAATGTCCGACCTGCGGAAATGCTTGGCCGACAGGTTCACTGCCACCGTAAGGTGCTCGGGCCAGCTCGCGGCCGCCGCGCAGGCCTGCTCGATGGTCCAGTCGCCAATGTCCACGATCAGGTTGGATTGTTCGGCGATGGGGATGAACTCGGCCGGCGGCACGAGGCCACGTATCGGGTGGTTCCACCGGATCAGCGCCTCAAATCCGGTGGGCTGTTCATCCTCGGTGGAAACCAGCGGCTGGTAATAGAGCACCAGCTCGCCATTGCCCACGGCGTCGCGTAATTCGGCCTCCAGCAGCCGGCGCTCGCGCGCCTCTGAGTCCATCTGGCTCTCGAAGAAGCGATAGGCCGACCGGCCATCGGCCTTGGCGCGATAGAGCGCCAGGTCGGCATTGCGCAGGATCTGGTCAGGCCGCGTGCCGTTGACCGGGGCCATGGCAATGCCGATGCTGACCCCGATCGACACCTGCTCGTCATCGATCTGGTAGGGTGCCTTGATCTCGGCGATCAGGCGGCTCGCCAGCTGCGCCAGGTTGTCTGGGCTGCAGTCGTTGGGCAGGATGATGGCGAATTCGTCGCCACCCAGCCGGGCGGTCAGGTCGGTTTCGCGCACCAGGGCCACGATCCGCCGCGCCACCATCACCAGCAGCCGGTCGCCAGCCATGTGCCCGCGCGTGTCATTGACCGATTTGAACTGGTCGAGGTCGAGGAACATCACCGAAAATGGCGTGCCATAGCGCTCCAGCCGCGCCACGCAGCTGTTGAGCTGTTCGGTGAACTTGGTCCGGTTGAGCAGCCCTGTCATGGAGTCGTGATGGGCAAGCATGGTGATGCGCCGCTCGGCGACCTTGCGCTCGGTCACGTCCGAACCGGTGCCGATATAGCCCAGATAGACTCCTGCTTCGTCATAGGCTGGCTTACCGGTCAGGCTCCACCAGCATTCCTTGCCGTCGGCCGTCACGCGCAGCTCGACATCCTGGAACGTCGCCCGGTTCTCTATGTCGCGCTCCAGATGCACGATGAGCGGGTCGTCGGGCGGGGTGATGCACTGCAGGAAATGTACATAGTCGGCGCCGAGCAGCGCCTCCTCGTCCACGCCCGTGGCCGCGGTGAAGCCGGCCGAGATGCGGTTGATCGCTCCGTCCGCATCAAAGCCCCAGATCCAGTCCGAGGTGCTCTGCTCGAATTCGCGCAGCAGCAGGCCGATGATTTCCTTCTTTTCCTTGACCAGGGATTCGGAGGCACGATGCGCCACGAAGGCCGAAGCGTGGTTGAACGTGATGATCACCATGACAAAGGTGAACCCCATCAGCAGCAACCCCTGCAACCAGAGGTCCGGTGCCGAAGTCAGGTTCAGCACGGTGCCGAGCGCCCCTACGATCAGGGGAATGGTGAAGGCGGCAAGGGCCTGCGGATAATTGACCAGGGCCATCATGGAAATGCAGAGCAGGCCACCCACCGCGATGGTTGCGACGCTCCGGGCCGTCTGGTCCGTGTCGATCGGGAGCACGTTGAACACCAGGCCCCACAGGGTCCCCACGAGCCCGGCATAGACTATGGTCTGCCACACACCGGTCCTGATGCGGGACGCGGCATCCGCCTGGCGCGGCCGCAGCGCCAGGAAGGCGCCATGGGCGCAGAGCATCACGATGACGCCGGTTCCGGCCAGCACTGGCCAGAAACGGGGCGTTGCCCAGGTCAGGCTGAGGAAGGCCGCCGCCACCACGATGCACACCGCCAGCAGGGCCGGAGTCATGTTGGCCACCGAAGCCAGTTGCTGGCGAAGCAGCTTCTCGCGCACGGCCGGCGACAGTCCATCGGCACCAATGGCGCGATCGACGAAGCCGCTGACCAGAGAAAGCAGACCGGGATCGGGTTTGGCGTTCATATCGGCAATATGCTGGCGCCCCACTTAATTTTGCGTGTGCTGCCGATCACGATTGATTTGTATTCGGGTCCGGCTACCGATCATTAATCTCAAATTGCTTCGGCACGGTGTTACACAAAATAAACTCAAGCGCTTAAGCCGTCTTTCAAGCCGGATCCGTAACTTTGCCCACAAAGGGCCAGGATTGGCCTTGCGTGGGAGTGCGTCATGAATTCGAAGATCGATCCGGTTCCGGAAGCAGCACTGACGGGCAGTCTGCGCGACTTCCGGGCCCCCGAGGGACCGGACCTCATCGGCCGCATCGCCGGCTTCTATGAGTGGCAGGATTTGCGCCGGCAGCACGAGCTGTGGCCCTATGCGCGCTCCACCTCCACGGCCCCCAAGGCGCGCTGCGAGGCGCGCAGCGATACGGGCGAAGCCTTCTCGGGCATCAATTTCGCCAGCCAGGACTATCTGAGCCTGTCGTCCCATCCCGCCGTCAAGGCTGCGGCCATCAAGGCCATCGGCGAATACGGGGTGCACAGCGCCGGCTCGGCCGCGCTGCTCGGCAACACCGCCAATTCCCTGCTGCTCGAAGCGGGCCTGTCCGCCTTCCTGGGCGGCCGGGAAATCGTCCTCTACCCCACGGGCTGGGCCGCGGGCTATGGCTCGGTGCAGGGCTTCGTGCGCGCCAACGACCATGTCGTCATGGACATCCTGGCCCATTCCTGCCTGCAGGAAGGCGCCAAGGCCGCCACCCAGAACATCCACTACCATGGCCATCTCAATCTCGAGGCGCTGGCCCGCAAGCTCGAGCGCATCCGCACCAATGATCGCGACAATGGCATCCTGGTGGTGACCGAGAGCCTGTTCTCCATGCACTCCGACACCCCGGACCTGCGGGCCATGCGCGGGCTGTGCGACGAGTTCAATGCCACTCTTCTGGTCGACTGCGCCCACGACCTCGGCTCGATCGGCGATGACGGCCTGGGCCATCTGGGCCTGCAGAACGCCATGGATTGCGCCGATATCATCATCGGCAGCTTTTCCAAGACCTTCGGCTCCAATGGCGGCTTCATCGCCGTGAAGTCCCGGGCCACGGCCGAATACCTCAAATATTACAGCGCCACCCACACCTTCTCGAACGCGCTCTCGCCGGTGCAATGCGCCTCGGTGCTGGCGGCGCTCGATATCGTGCGCTCCGAGGAAGGCCGCCTGCTGCGCCGCAAGCTGATGGACAATATCCTCTACCTGCGGGCGGAAATGACCCGTGCCGGCCTCGAAACATTGGGCGACCCCTCTCCGATCGTCCCGGTTCGCCTGGGCCTCGAAGGCGTCGGCCGCTTTGCCAGCCGCCACCTGATGGCCATGGGTGGCATTGCCAACCTCGTCGAATATCCGGCCGTGCCGCAGGGTGGCGCCCGCTTCCGCTTCCAGGTGATGGCGTCCCACACCAGGGAGGACATCGACCAGGTCGTGCACATCCTGGCCAAGGCCATGCGCGATGCCGATCTCGAATACCGCCTCGGGCATGAAGGCCAGCAGGATGCCGGCCGGGCCCGTACGGCACAGGCCACCGCTGCCTGACGGAGCCGCTCATGGGTCAGGCCCTGACGCTTCTCGCCGTCGACGACGACGCTCCGTCCGCCGAACTGATCGTGCGGGTGGCCGAACGCTGCGGCTACGAGGCCTTTGCCACCTCGGATTCCCGCGGTGTCATCAATCTGGTCGCCGCGCTCCGTCCCGACGTCGTGGCGGTCGATGTGTCCATGCCGCATGTCGATGCGGTGGAACTGTTCCGCCTGCTCGCCGAGCGGCGCTATGCCGGGGAACTCATCATCGTCAGCGGGCAGGATGAACAGACCCTGTCCATGGTGCAGCGTTCGGCCGAAATGCTGGGCCTGCACCGCCCCGCGGTGCACCAGAAGCCGCTCGACTTTGCCCGCCTGCGCGAGACGCTCAACGATGCGCGCTCGGCCAGGGCCGGCTGATCGCCGCCGGCGCACAATGGCGCCGCCGGCACGGCCGGACTAGATCGAGACCACCGCGGCTTCCGGCATCTTTGGTCCGAGCACGGCCTGCATCTTGCCCAGCAGGCGCGGCAGGTCCACCGGCTTGGTGTCGAAATCGATGCACCCGGCCGCCAGCGCCTTGGCACGGTCCGACTCGAAGGCGCTGGCCGTCAAGGCAATGATGGGCAGCGCCGCGGTCTCAGGGTCGGCCCTGATGCGGCGGGTGGCCTCGCAGCCATCCATCTCGCCCAGCCCGATGTCCATCAGGATCACGTCGGGCATCAGGGCCTTCGCCGCCGCGATCCCGCTCGGACCGTCCTCGGCAAAGCGGATGGAAAATCCGCGGCGTTCCAGGCGGCGGCCCAGCACGTCGCGGTTGATGGGGTTGTCTTCGACGATCAGCACGAGGGTCATGGCTGATGCTCCACTTCTATTCTATTCGTTTGCCGCCCTGGCGCGTGGCTGCCCGCGGGTCGCCTTGAGCCCTGCCAGGGCCGCCTTCACGCGCGAGGCATCGAGCGGCTTCATCACGATACCGTCCGCCCCCGCCGCCAGTGCCTTGGCCCGCTCGGAAAGGATGGAGATCATGAACACCGGGATGTCGGCGGTGATGGGGTCGGCCTTGAGCGCCGCCAGCACATCCCAGCCGTCGAAGCCGGGCATGAGGATATCGAGGAATATGGCGGCGGGCTTGACCGTCCGGGCGATCTGCAGCGCCGATTGGGGCGCGTCGGTACAGATGGGTGTAAAGTCTTCCTTGTTGAACAGCCGCTCGGCAAGTTCGAGG
Source organism: uncultured Devosia sp. (assembly GCA_946481445.1). Next base: position 12,391 of record CAMLOA010000003.1, read on the forward strand.
AAGTTCCGGTCGTCGTCGACGATCAGCAGGCGTTGCCGCTTGTCGTGATTTTCGGCGTGGCCATTCATTCCGGCATTGCCCTGCCGCCGGTCGGCTGCCTCCGCTTCCCTGTCCGCAAGCAATTCGGCATCGTCGTCCTCCCGCTGCCGCGCCAGGGCCGGTGGCGAGATCGTCATCGGCGGAACGTCGGGCGCATCCGCCTGTTCCTTTGCCGGCAGCCGGATGGTGAAGCGGCTTCCCTTGCCCAGTTCGCTCTCGATCTCGATCTGCCCGCCCATCAGCCGGAGCAGGTTCTGGCTGAGCGACAGGCCCAGGCCCGTGCCGCCATAGACCGCCGCGATCTTGGAATTGGCCTGGGTGAAGTTGGAGAACAGGGCCTTCTGCTGCTCGCGGGAAATGCCAATGCCCGTATCGACGACGGCGATCTCCACCCAGTGCGCATCGCGCCTAACCGCCAGGGTGATCTGCCCGTTCTGCGTGAACTTGGCCGCGTTGGACAGCAGGTTGAATATGGCCTGGCGCAGCTTGGTGGCGTCGGCCTTGAGCGTGCCCAGGCTCGTGCCGCGCTCGACCAGGAAACTGTTGGTGTTCTTTGCCGCCAGGGGACGCGCCGTGGCCTCCACCTCGTCGATCAGCCTGTCGAGATCGACATTCTCCAGATGCAGCGCCATCTTGCCAGCCTCGATCTTGGAGATGTCGAGGATGTCATTGACCATGGCCAGAAGGTGCTTGCCCGCCGCGCTGATCTTCTGCAGGTCGGCGATCTGCTCCCCGCGCCCGTCCAGTTCGGCATCCTCGAGCAGGATTTCCGAATAGCCCAGCACGGCATTGAGGGGCGTGCGCAACTCATGGCTCATCTTGGCCAGGAATTCCGATTTGGCGCCGTTGGCGCGTTCCGCATCGTCCTTGGCCTGGGTCAGCGCCTTGAGCGTATCCTGGTGCCGCTCGATCTCGCGGATCAGCTCCGACTGGCTGTCCACCACGCTCGAGTAATAGGCCGCCATCATGAACACATAGATGTTCGAGCCCAGCGCGGATAGCACCCCCGCCACCACCATCTCGCTGACCGGGATGTGTTCGGGAAACTGGCCGACCAGGTAGAAGGCATAGAGGCTGAGAATACCCAGGGTGATCTGGCTGAGCACGAAGATGCGCGCCGTCCAGGTCGAGCCCAGATACATGAAGGCGAGCAGCGGCGTCAGCACGAACCACACCAGGAACGGCGAACTGGTGCCGCCGTAATTATACGTGCCCCACAGGATACAGAAGGTCAGGTTGAGCACGCTGGCCATCGCCAGCGGCGTGTAGGCCCGCGGGAACAGCTTGACCAGCGCCAGGAACGGCCAGAAGCCGTATATCGAGGCCGCCAGGATCAGGACATGCGGGAAGGGATTGGGGTCGGCAAACCACAGGAAGACCGGGATGGGCGTGGCGATGATGGGCCCAAACAGGTGGCTGATGATGAACATCTGCACGCGCTTGCGCACATGCAGGTCACCGGCCATGAAATCGGGGACGAACCAGTTCATCACCCGTTGAAACGCCGACAAGATACTCACGGGCTGGCCTCGCGCAACTAGACCGCGAGAGTCTGGATGCAACACTTTGAAAAGTCGTAAACTGCGGGTCCCAAGGTGAATGTAACCCAGGAAATCCGGGCCTGTCAGAGACCTAGCGTTGCATGCTCCAGTGCTGTCATCACGCCGCGGAGCTCGGCAAGACCCTTCATGCGCCCGATCGTGGGATAGCCGGGCTGCGACCGCCGGCCCAGGTCATCCAGGATGTCCTGCCCGTGGTCGGGCCGCATGGGGATTTGCCAGTCGGCGCGGCCCGCCGCCTTTCGCCTCTTCTCCTCGCGCACGATGGCCGCGATCAGGGCCACCATGTCCGTGTCCCCGCCCAGATGCTCGGCCTCATAGAACGAGCCGACAATGTCGTCGGTGTCGCGCTTGACGTTGCGCAGATGCAGGAAATGCACCTTGTCGCCGAGCCGCTCCATCATGCCGGGCAGGTCATTGTCCGGACGGGCCCCGAGCGATCCCGAGCACAGCGTCATGCCATTGGCCGGGCTCTCCACCGCGCCGAGCATATAGGCATAGTCCGCTTCGGTGGACATCACGCGCGGCAGCCCCAGCAGGGCGAATGGCGGATCGTCGGGGTGGCAGCACAGCCGCAGCCCCAGGTCCTCGGCCACCGGCACCACCTCGGTGAGGAAATCGACGAAGTGCATGCGCAGCCGTTCGCGCGTGATCGCGCCATATTCGCTCAGATGGGCGCGAACATCGTCCAATGTCATTGACTCGGTCGAGCCCGGCAGGCCCATGGTCACGTTGCGCGCCAGCTGCCTTTGCGCGGTCTCGTCCATGGCCGCGAAGCGGCGTCCGGCCTCGTCGGCTATGGCATTGGTGTAGTCGGCCGGGGCGCCGGGCCGTTCGAGGATGTGGATGTCGAACGCGGCAAAGTCATTGATGTCGAACCGCATGCATGAGCCGCCCTTGGGCACGGTCCAGCGCAGGTCGGTGCGCGTCCAGTCCAGCACGGGCATGAAATTGTAGCAGATCACCTCGATGCCGCTGTCGACCAGGTTCTGCATGGAAACCTTGTAATTGGCGATATGCTCGCGCCAGGCCCCCTTCTGCTTCTTGATGTCTTCCGACACCGGCAGGCTCTCCACCACATCCCAGGTCAGGCCCGAAGGCGTGCCATCCTTGCGGGTGGCGATTTCCTCCTTCCGCCGGGCGATTTCCTCATGCGTCCAGATTACCCCATTGGGGACGTGATGGAGCGCACTGACAACCCCTTGGGCCCCCACTTGCGTGATGTCGTCGATGCTGCACAGGTCTTTGGGTCCGAACCACCGCCAGGTCTGTCGCAAATCAGGCACTCCATTCTTGTATGGTAGTGCTTTGCCACAAGGCGGACGGCGGGGAAAGCCCTTCCGCACCTTCGGGAGAGCCGAAAGCGTTAGTGCCCCTGGTCCTGCCGGTTCGCCAGCATCAGCAGCGTATCCACGTGGCAGGGCGTGCCTGCCTTGCACCAGCAGGCCAGGTTCTTTCCGCCCAGTGCGGCCCGTATCCGGGCCAGGTCGGGCGGCATTTCGGCGGCCTGCAGCTCGCCGGACATCCAGCGCCGGTGGCGCGCCACGGCTTCGGCCTGCGCCGCCGCACGGCCCAGTCCGGTCTCGGCCATCACCGCATCGATGCTGAACGGGTTTCCCCACGGACCCGGCCGGGCCACAGATTGGGCCGGCAGCCCGTTGAGGGCCAGCGAGATTGCCTGCAGGTCAAAACCCTTGCGCCGGCTGAGGACAATGCGCTGCGGCCTCATCGCAGCTCCTTGTCGTAGACGAATTTGGGCATTTCCCACTTCCAGATGATGGCACCCACGCGCAGCGAAAAGCCGATGGCGATGGCCGCGACAATGACCACATCGGCATAGATGTTCGCTTGCAGGCCGAAATAGTAGAGCGCCCCCGTGACGATCGAGACCGTGGCATAGAGTTCTCCGCGGAACACCAGCGGCACGTCATTGCACAGCACATCGCGCAGGATGCCGCCGAAAATGCCGGTGACCATGCC
>CAMLOA010000004.1 GCA_946481445.1 uncultured Devosia sp.
CCGCCATCCAGCAGCTCGACAAGGTCACCCAGCAGAACACCTCGGCGGCCGAGGAAATGTCGGCCACATCCGAGGAGCTGGCCAGCCAGGCCGAACAGCTCCAGGCCGCCATCAGCTACTTCCGCATCAACCGCGATGCGTCGCGCGCCGGCCCCAAGGCTGCCGCCGCACCGGCCGACACCATGCGGGAGGCCGTGCTGGCCAAGTCTCCGCATATGAAGAAAAGCAAGCCCAAGCCCCCCGCCAAGGGGGGCGGCTTCGACATCGCCCTCGACGACGGCACCGACGACCTCGACGCCGAATTTAGCCGCCGCGGCGCGGCATAGGAAAAGCCATGGCTGAACTATCGCAATATGTCACCCTGGGCGTCGCCGACGAATTGTTCGCGGCTCCCGTCAGCAAGGTGCAGGAAATCCTGGACATGCGGCCCATTGCCCGCCTGCCCCGGGCACCGGAGAACCTCATGGGCATGATCGACGTGCGGGGCGAAGGCATTCCCGTGCTCGATCTGCGCCAGACCCTGGGCATCGAGCCGGCCCCCGATACCGAGAATACCCGCATCGTGGTCCTGTCGGTGACCGGTCCTCAGGGCCTGCTGACCGTGGGTCTGCGGGCCGACCGCGTCTTCGAGGTCACCATCCTCGACAGCGCGACGCTCGACCCGCCCCCCGCCATCAGTGCCGGCTGGAGCGGACACTGCATCGAGGGTATCGGCCGCCGCAATGGCCGCTTCGTCACCGTGCTCGATCTCGACCGGCTTCTCGGCGAGTCGGCCGCCGCCGGCAAGGCCGCCTGACACCAGCCGACCGGCCCGCCCCGGGCCGGGTTTTCGCCTATCCGGAGTATGTCCCGCGTGTCCGTACCAGCGTTCAAGCCCGCCGTGGAAAGCCATGACGATCACCTCGACATGCGCGATTTCCAGCGCATTGCCACCCTGATCGGCAAGGAGATCGGCATCAGGCTGCCGCCCGCCAAGCGCCTGATGGTGGAGGGACGGCTGCGCCGCCGCCTGCGCCATCTGGACCTGCCCAGTTTTGCCGCCTATGGCGACTACCTGTTCCGCCAGGGCGGGCTCGAGCGCGAACTGCCCTTCCTGATCAATGCCGTCACCACCAACAAGACCGATTTCTTCCGCGAGCCGGAGCATTTCGAGTGCCTTGAGGCGACCCTGGTCCCCGCCTTGCTCAAGCTGCGCAACGAGCGCATGCCCCTGCTCAAGGTGTGGAGCGCCGCCAGCTCGACCGGGGCCGAGGCCTATACCATTGCCATGGTGCTGGCCGACATGGCTTCGGCGCGCAAGGACTTCCGCTTTGCCGTCCTGGGCACCGACATCTCCACCGACGTGATCGATGCCGGCCGGCGCGCCGTTTACCCGACCGAGCAGATCGCCCCCGTTCCGCCGGGCATGCAGTCGCGCTACGTCATGCATGCGCGCCGGCCGGGCGGGCGGCCCGAGATCCGGATCGTGCCCGAACTGCGCAAGCAGGTCCGTTTCGATCGCCTCAACCTGATGGACGACACCTATCCCTATGACCGGGACGTCGACGTCATCTTTCTGCGCAATGTCCTCATCTACTTCGAAAAATCCGACCAGGCCGCCGTGATCAAGCGGCTGGTCGGCCACCTGCGGCCCGGCGGTTATCTTCTTCTTGGGCATTCGGAGTCCATGATCGGCACGTCGATCACCATGCGCCAGATCGCGCCCGCTGTTTTCCAGAAGGTCTGAGGCCCAGCCATGAGCCGCAAAATCCGCGTTCTGATCGTCGACGACAGCGCCTCGGTCCGTACCACGCTTTCCGACATCATCTCCGCCGACCCCGACCTCGAAGTCATGGCGACGGCGGCCGACCCCTATGTCGCGGTCGAGCGCATCCGCCAGGAAGTGCCCGATGTCATGTTCCTCGACATTGAACTGCCGCGCATGGATGGCATCACCTTCCTCAGGAAGATCATGTCCCAGCGCCCCATTCCGGTGGTGATCTGTTCGAGCCTGGCCCAGGATGGGTCCGACGCCTTCATGCAGGCGCTGGAGGCCGGTGCGGTCGACGTCGTCGCCAAGCCGCGCGTCGATACCGCCCAGTTCCTGCAGGAATCGCGCATGCGCATCTGCGACGCCGCCAAGGCCGCCGCCCATGCCAAGATGCGGGGGCTGGCCAAGGCCTCCCCGGCGCTGCGTGCCCCCAGTCCCGACGTCAAGGTCGAGGCCAAGCTCACCGCCGATGCCATCTTGCCGCCCATTTCCGACGTGCGCCGCGAAATCCTCATCGCCCGCCTGCCGGTGACCGAGCCCATCGTCGCCATCGGCGCCTCGACCGGCGGCACCGAGGCCCTGCGCGAAGTGCTTGAGGCCCTGCCGGCCGACAGTCCGGCCATCCTCATCGTCCAGCACATGCCCGAAAAGTTCACCACCGCCTTTGCCCGCCGGCTCGACAACACCTGCGCCATGCGCGTCAAGGAAGCAGAGGACGGCGACCTGGTGCAGCCCGGCCTCGTGCTGCTCGCGCCCGGCAACCTGCATATGCTGCTCGTCCGCAATGGCGCGCGCTACACCGTCAAGATTCAGGAGGGGCCGCACGTGTCCCGTCACCGGCCGTCCGTGGATGTGCTCTTCCGCTCCACCGCCCAGGCGGCAGGGGGCAATGCCCTGGGCATGATCCTGACCGGCATGGGCGACGACGGGGCGCGTGGCCTGCTCGAAATGCGCCAGATGGGCAGCCTGACCCTGGCCCAGGACGAAGCCAGCTGCGTGGTGTTCGGCATGCCCAAGGAAGCCATCCAGCGGGGCGGGGCCGTTCGCACCCTGCCTCTGGCCCGGATGGCGGGCGAAATCGTCGCCTTCGGCCGCAAGGCTGCCGCCACATCCGGAGCCGCCTTGTGATGTCGCCAGCCACATCCTCCTCGGTCCGCCGCCTCGCGCAGGACCTGGCCCGGCCGCGGCAGGAGATCGAGGCCGCCTTCGTGGCCGTCGGCACCCGTCTCACCGAAGGCGCGGCCCTGCTCAATACACTGAGCAAGCTGTTCGAAGCCCTGCCCGGCGTTCTGGGCGGCACGGAAGTCGAGGATGCCAGCACCCGCCTCAGCGCCGTCGCCGCGCGGGCCGAACAGCTGGCCGCCACCTTTGGCCAGGAAAAGACCGATCTGGCCCGGCTGGTCGATGTCGTCGCGGCCGCCAATGCGCCCATTGCCGATCTCAAGCGTACGGTCAAGATGATGGGCATCGTGTCGGTCAATGCCCGCGTGACGGCCGCAGGCATAGTCGGGGACAGCGATGATTTCGACGTCTTCACCACCGACATCGCCACCCTCTCCGATACGGCCAGCCGGACCATTCAGGACTTTGCCCAGGTCTACAGGCAGCTGACCACCGAGGTCGATCGCGCCGCCGCCCAGCGCGCCCGCTTCGAATCCGCCCATGGCCATACCCTGTCCCATCTGGGTTCGAGCCTGGCCGGGACGCTGGATGCGCTCGGCCAGCAGCGCGCCGCAGCACTGGAAAGCAGTGCCGAAACCGGCCGCGTCTCGCGCCAGATCGTGGGCCGGATCGGCAGCGCCGTCATGGCCCTGCAGGTGGGCGACGCCACCCGCCAGCGCATCGAGCATGTCGAGGCCGCCCTCTCGGCCCTGGCCGACCTGCGCGATGGTCAGTCCGCCTTCGGCCAGGTTCTTGAGCCAGGGGAGATGGGGCCGGCCCTTGCCGCCATTGCCGGCCTGGAGCAGGCGCAGCTGACCCTCACCGCTGCCAGCTTCGCCCAGGAAGTCGGCCAGGCCGAGGCGGATCTGTCGGCCCTCGCCACCGATGCCGGCACCATCATGGCGCGCAGCCGCGATTTTGGCGGCGACGAACGCGGCGGGAGCTCCGCCATAGCCAGCCTTTCGGCGCAGCTGCGAACGGCCGTCACCATCCTCGCGGATTTCGAGGCCGAGCGGGCCAAGCTCGAAACCGTCGCCACGGCGGTACAGGCCACCGTGCGTACCCTGCTCGAACATGTCGAGGCGGTGCAGGAAATCGAGGCCAATATGCGCCTGGTCAGTCTCAATGCCGCTGTCCGCTGCGCCCAGCTCGGGCCGCGCGGTGCCTCGCTCACCGTCATCGCCACCCAGCTGCGCGAACTCACCACCCAGACCGTGATTGCGGCCGAGGCGGCCATGGCGCGGCTGGGAGAAGCCTCGAGCCTGGCCGGATCCTTCGGCGCCTCGTCGGGCCATGGCGCCGGCCAGGTGGGCGCGCTGGAGCAGCAGGCCACTGCCGCTCTCGACATCCTCTCCGGGCTGGACCGGAAGCTGGCCGCGGCGCTGGCCCGCCTCAACGCAGATGGCCCCCGGGTGATCACGCTGCTGCAGGGCGCCGCCGCCGGCCTCTCCGGCCAGTCGGCCATGGCCGAAGCCATTGACGACATTGCCCTCTCCATCGCCGCCCTGTCCCCCGATCCGGCGCCAGCGGCGCCATCGGCGGCCCTGGCCACCGTCCTTGCCGGCCTGCGCCGGCACTATACGATGGAGGCCGAGCGGCAGACGCATGATCGCCTGTTCCCGCGCGCCGCCGCGCCACCGGCGCCGGTCGAGGCCGATGTGGTACCGGATGCCGCCATGGAGCTCGACGCCTTCATGCTGTGATCCGCCGGGCCCGCCGCGCTCGGACTTGATGCCCATCAACGTGCCGCCGGTTGACGGCCCTATCCTCTGGCCCCGGGGCTGCCGGCATGACCCGGCCCGGCTCCGGAGGCATTTCCATGGCTCAAGACAGGCCATCCACCGCTGTCGGCGACAAGCCTGCCCGGGCGGCCTCCGGGCCGTCGCGCCGCCTCGTGGTTGCCCTGGTCGTGGTGCTCCTCCTGGTCGGGTGTGGCGCGGCGATCTATGCGCAGTTCGCCGCCGACATGCGGGTTGCCCGCGCCGTCCTCGCCGGACGCAGCCAGCTCGTCCAGACCGCCGCGGGCCCGATCGAATATGCCGATGCGTGGAGCGGCATCCCGGTGCTGACCATCCATGGTGCCGGCGGCGGCTTCGACCAGGGGCTCGACAATGCCGGGGCAATGCTGGGGCCGGGCTATCGCCTGATCGCGCCGTCGCGGTTCGGCTATCTGCGCACGCCGCTGCCGGCCGATACCTCGCCCGCCGCACAGGCCGATGCCCACCTGGCGCTGCTCGATGTGCTGGGCGTGCAAAGGCCGGTGGTGCTGGGTGTTTCGGCCGGGACGCGCTCGGCGCTCGAACTGGCCCTGCGCCATCCCGAGCGCGTGTCGGCTCTGGTGCTGGTGGTGCCGGCCACCTATGTCCCGCAGGACGTTCCCCTGGCCACGCGGCGCCAGGCCGATTTCCCGGTCATCCTCTGGCTCGTCAATGCCGGGGCCGACTTCGCCTGGTGGGCGCTCGAGCGCATTGCGCCCGATATGCTCATCCGTTTCGTGGGCGTCCCCCCCGAGGTGGTCCGGGCCGCCGCGCCGCAGGACCGCGACGCCGTCCTGGCGCTGGTCCATTCCATCAACCCGCTATCGGCCCGCTTTGCCGGCATCAATGTCGACAGCCAGCCCGATCTGAGCGAACGCCCGCTGCCGCAGCTGCGCGTGCCCACGCTGCTGGTCACGGCGCGCGATGACCTCTTCGACACCTATCCGTCGGCGCAATACGCGGCGGCCCGCATTCCCGGGGCACGGCTGGTCGTCTACGACACCGGCGGCCATCTGCTGGTCGGCCATGGCGCGGCCGTACGCGCGGAGATCGCTGCCTTCCTCGATGCCGCCGGGGTCGGCGCACACTGACCTCGTGCCGGGGACGGGGCAGGGCCGCACCACCGCATCGCCGCGCCGCGGGCGGCAGCGCGCACTGCGTCCGGACTGCCGCGCCGCCCGCCGTCCACCCTGGCCGGAACGCCCCCGCGGCCAGGGCGTTGGCGACAGGTTGCGTCATGTTCCATGTTGCTATTGCGAATGATTTGCAATTGCAGTAAATGACGAGGCATTGTCCTTTCCGGAGTTCTCGATGCACCGCCGTCTCTTTGCCGTCCTTGCCGTCTCCACCGCCCTCGCCGCCAGCCTGCCGGCCATGGCGCAGGACCGGCTCAAGGCCGTGACCACCTTCACCATCATTGCCGATATGGCGCAGAACGTGGCCGGGGATGCCGCCGACATCGTCTCCATCACCAAGCCGGGTGCCGAGATCCACAATTACCAGCCCACGCCGGGCGATCTCATCGCGGCCCAGGATGCCGACCTCATTCTGTGGAACGGCCTCAATCTCGAGCAGTGGTTCGAGCAGTTCCTCGCCAATCTGGGCGATGTGCCATCGGTCGTCGTTTCCGAGGGCATAGCGCCGATGAGCATTGGCGAGGGCCCCTATGAGGGCAAGCCCAACCCCCATGCCTGGATGTCGCCCAGCGACGCACTCATCTATGTGGAGAACATTCGCAAGGCCTTCGTCGCCGCCGATCCGGCCAATGAGGCGACCTACAATGCCAATGCCGCCGCCTATGCGGAAAGGATCACCGCCACCGTCGAGCCGATCCGCGCCGCCATTGCGGCCATCCCCGAGGAGCGCCGCTGGCTCGCCACGTCCGAAGGCGCGTTCAGCTACCTGGCCCGCGATTTCGGCCTCAAGGAGCTCTATCTCTGGCCCATCAATGCCGATCAGCAGGGCACGCCGCAGCAGGTGCGTCATGTCATCGATGCAGTGCGGGCCAATAGCGTCCCGGCCATCTTTTCGGAATCGACGATCTCATCCAAGCCGGCCGAGCAGGTCGCGCGCGAGACCGGAATCCCCTATGGTGGCGTGCTTTATGTCGACAGCCTCAGTGAACCGGATGGTCCGGTGCCCACGTATCTCGATCTGCTGTCGGTGACCACCAACACCATCGTGCAGGGCCTGACCCAATGAACGAACTTGCCCAGCCGGGCCTCGCGGTCAGCGACGTCACCGTCGCCTATCGCAACGGCACCACCGCCATGAAGCATGCCAGCTTCACCATTCCGCGCGGCTCCATCACCGCGCTGGTCGGCGTGAACGGCTCGGGCAAGTCCACCCTGTTCAAGGCCATCATGGGCTTCGTGCCGCTGGCGGCCGGCAGTGTCGAGATTCTGGGCATTCCCGGCCGGCAGGCCCTCAAGCGCAACCTGGTCGCCTATGTGCCCCAGGCCGAGGACGTGGACTGGAACTTCCCGGTCCTCGTCGAAGACGTGGTGATGATGGGGCGCTACGGCCATATGGGCCTGTTGCGCCGCGCCCGCCCCGTGGACCATGACATGGTCACGGCCGCGCTCGAACGGGTCAACATGCTCGATTTCCGCAAGCGGCAGATCGGCGAGCTCTCGGGCGGGCAGAAGAAGCGGGTCTTCCTTGCCCGCGCGCTGGCGCAGGAAGGGCAGGTGATCCTGCTCGACGAGCCCTTCACCGGCGTCGACGTCAAGACCGAGGATGCCATCATCGCCCTGCTGCGCGCCCTGCGCGACGAGGGCAAGGTCATGCTGGTCTCCACCCACAATCTGGGCTCGGTCCCCGAATTCTGTGACCGTACCGTTCTGGTCAAGGGCACGGTCCTCGCCTCCGGGCCCACGGCTGAAGTGTTCACGCGCGAATGGCTCGAAGTGGCCTTTGGCGGGGCGCTGCGCCACTTCGTCCTGGCCGGGCAGGGCCTGCACAGCGATGACGATCCGCGGCACCTGACTGTGCTCAGCGACGATGAGCGGCCCCTGGTCATGTATGGGGAAGAGGGCAAGATGGCCCATCAGCAGTCCGACAGGGTCGAGAAGTGATCCAGACCCTGCTCGAACCCTTCACCTACAATTACATGGTCAATGCCATGTGGGTTTCGGCCCTGGTCGGCGGCGTCTGCGCCGTTCTCAGTGCCTATCTCATGCTCAAGGGCTGGTCGCTGATCGGCGATGCGCTGAGCCATTCCATCGTCCCGGGCGTGGCCGGCGCCTATATGCTGGGCCTGCCGTTTTCGCTGGGCGCCTTCTTTTCGGGCGGGCTGGCCGCCCTCGCCATGCTGTTCCTCACCCAGCGCACCAAGCTCAAGGAAGATTCGGTGATCGGGCTGATCTTCACCGCCTTTTTCGGGCTGGGCCTGTTCATGATTTCGCTGTCGCCCACATCGGTGAACATCCAGACCATCGTCATGGGCAATATCCTGGCGGTGACGCCCGAGGACACGCTACAGCTGGTCATCATCGCCGTGGTGACGCTGGTGGTCATGTTCTTCATCTGGAAGGACCTGATGGTCACCTTCTTCGACGAGAGCCATGCCCGCTCCATCGGGCTCAATCCGCTGCTGCTGCGGGTCGTCTTCTTCACGCTGCTGGCCGCCTGCACCGTGGCCGCCATGCAGACCGTGGGCGCCTTTCTCGTCATTGCCATGGTGGTGACGCCCGGGGCGACCGCCTACCTGCTCACCGATCGCTTCCCGCGCCTCATCCTGCTCGCCGTTGCGGTGGGGGCGCTGTCCTCGCTGGTCGGCGCCTATCTCTCCTACTTCCTCGATGGGGCAACGGGCGGGGTCATCGTCTGCCTGCAGACGGCCGTGTTCCTCCTCGCCTTCGTCTTTGCCCCCAAGCATGGCCTGCTGGCCGCCAAGCGCCGCATCGCCGCGGAGACCGCACGATGAGCGAGTTCGTCACCTACGCGCTCTGGCCCTTCCAGTTCCCATTCATGACCAATGCCATGATCATCGCGGTCATGGTGGCGGTGCCCACGGCGCTGCTGTCGTGCTTCCTCGTGCTCAAGGGCTGGTCGCTGATGGGCGACGCCATCTCCCATGCGGTCCTGCCCGGCGTCGTTCTGGCCTATATTGTCGGCCTGCCCTTCGGCATCGGCGCCTTCGCCGCCGGCATGGGCTGTGCCCTCTCGGTGGGCTATCTCAAGGAAAATTCCCGCATCAAGGAAGATACGGTGATGGGCGTGGTCTTTGCCGGGCTCTTCGGGCTGGGCATCGTCCTCTACACCTCCATCGAGACCGATGTGCATCTCGATCACATCCTGTTTGGCGACCTGTTGGGCGTCAGTGCGGGCGACCTCTGGCAGACCGGCATCATCGCCATCCTGGTCAGCACCATCGTCATTGCCCGCTGGCGCGACCTCTTGCTGTTCAGCTTCGATCCGCAGCAGGCCGGCGCCATCGGGCTCAATACGCGGCTGCTGCACTATGGCCTGCTGGCCCTGCTGTCGCTGACCATCGTGGCGGCGCTGACGGCCGTGGGCATTCTCCTCGTCATTGCGCTGCTGGTGGCGCCCGGCGCCATCGCCTACCTCCTCAGCAAGCGCTTCGCGCCGATGATGCTGATCGCCACCGCGGTCTCGGTGCTGTCGAGTCTGATCGGCATCTATGCCAGCTTCTTCATCGATTCCGCGCCCGCGCCCACCATCGTGCTGCTGATGAGCGCCGCCTTCATCGTGACCTTCGTGGTGACCACCACGCGGCGGGCACCTGCTCCTGTGAGCGCCTGAATTTGCAGTCGACACCCTCCCCCTTGTGGGACTCCAGCGCGGCCCGACGGGACAAATCGCTCCAGTGGAGCGATTTGAGCAGAGGAGGCCACGGCAGTGGCTGGATCAAGGGTGGGGGTGGTTTAGCCACGATTTCGGGGCTCTCGCATCCCCCGCCGGCCTCCCCCATCGAGGGGACGTGCCGATCGAGTTTGTGACGACGTTGGCACCAATCTGTCCCGCTTATCCCCGCAGCTTCAGCCGGACCTAGACTCTGTCTCCAGTACAGGAGAACCATCATGGACCACACGCCGCGCCTCACCCTGCCCTTCATCATCGCCAACCAGGCGCACAAGCACATCACCCATAACGAGGCGATCCAGGCGCTCGATACGCTGGTGCAGCCCGTGGTGGAGGCCCGCAGCCTGGGCACGCCGCCCGCCACGCCGCTCGAAGGCGAGGCCTGGATCGTGGCCGGCGGCGCCAGCGGCGCCTGGGCCGGCCATGCGGGGGAGGTCGCCGCCTGGCAGAACAACGGCTGGACCTTTCTCGATCCGGCCCCGGGCTGGCAGGTGCTCGACCGGTCCGATTTCAGCCACCTGGTCTTTGATGGCAGCGGCTGGGTCGTGCTGGCGTCGCTCGGCTCGGCCCTGCCGCAGCTGGGCGTCAATGCCAGTGCCGACGGCACCAACCGGCTGGCCGTGTCCGCCCCGGCAACTTTGCTCACCCATGCCGGCAATGGCCACCAGCTCAAGCTCAACAAGGCAGCGTCGGGGGATACGGCAAGCCTGCTCTACCAGACCAACTGGTCGGGGCGCGCCGAGATGGGCCTCACCGGCGACGATCATTTCCGCCTCAAGGTCAGCGCCGATGGCGCGGCCTGGACCGATGCCCTCACGGTCGATGCCGGCACCGGCATCGCCACCGTCGCCGCCAGCTTCCGCCCTGCCGCTGACAATGCCGTGACGCTGGGGGCCTCGGGCGCGCGCTGGTCGGCCGTGTGGGCAGCCACCGGCACCATTCAGACTTCGGACGAACGGCAGAAGACCGATATCGCGCCAACCGATCTCGGGCTCGACTTCATCGCCGCGCTGATCCCGGTGCGCTATCGCTGGCGCGGCGGCAGCCGCACCCATTATGGCCTCGTTGCCCAGCAGGTGCAGGCCGTGCTCGACGGCCGCGACTTTGCCGGCCACATCCTGGCCGATCCGTCCGATCCGCTGAGCGAGCAGGGCCTGCGCTACGATGCCTTCATCGCCCCCCTGGTGCGGGCCGTGCAGGAACTGGCGGCGCGGGTGAAGGCGCTCGAAGTCAGGTCTTGAGACCGCGGATCAGCGCCTTGAGTGCCTTGCCATAGTCGGCTGCCTGGTCGGCCGGCGCCAGAGCGGCCCGGTCGAACATGGCGCTGAACAGATGGGCCAGCGGCTCGACCGGCAGGCGCCTGATCGCTCCGGCATCCATGGCGTCGCGCAGGCCGCAGATCAGCGTATCGAGCCCGTGTCGGGCGTCGATCGCGTCCACCACGTCCCGGCCGAGCACGGCCGGGGCATCAACCAGCATGATGCGGCGGCGGCCCGGGTCCTGCATGGCCTTGATGAAAGCATCGCTGCCCGCCACCAGCGCCTTGACCGGGCCGACCTCGTCATCGTCCCCAGAAGCCGCGTTGATGCTCATGGCGACCAGCAGGTGCTCCTCCTCGACCACGGCGCGGAACAGGGCCAGCTTGTCCGCAAAGTGGTGATAGAGCGCGCCGCGCGTCACGCCCGCCGCCGTCACGATTTCGGGCGTCCCGGCCCCGGCATATCCCTTTTCGGCGAACAGCTGCCGGGCTGCGGAGACCAGCAGGCGGCGGGTTTCCTGACGTCGTTCGGCCTGTGACTTTCGCACTTGCATGCATACAGCCTGTATGTTAAACATTGATACATGCAGTATGTATCTTAATGTCGTTCCAAGCAAGGTGTTCCATGCAAACCCACAGCCTTTATCCACTGATCCAGGTCGAAAACGTCGAGGCAACCGCCCGCTTCTATGAGCAGCATCTCGGCTTCACCCGCATCTTCAGCAGCGACTGGTATGTGCAGTTGCGCGCCACGGCCGATCATCCGTTCGAGATCGCGCTGATTTCTCCCGATCACGACAGCATTCCGCCGGCCGGGCGCGGAACGACCAGGGCGATGATCCTCAGCCTCTACGTCGCGGATGCTGCCGCCGAGCATGACCGCCTTGCCGGCGCCGGGATAACCATCGTCCAGCCCCTGCGCGACGAGGTCTTCGGGCAGCGCCACTTCATTGCTGCCGATCCCAATGGCCTGCTGATCGACATCATCACGCCGATCGAGCCCGATCCGGAATTCCTCAAGACCCTTGCGGGGTAATCGGCGCGACTGGCCGCTTTTTTTGTGCGATGCGCTTGGCGACTCTGCCTCCGCCCGGATAATGATGCACGTACATCTGGGAGGAACCACCATGAGCGCCAGGCGCCTCGGCATCGGCTTTATCGGCACGGGCAATATTTCGTCGGCCTATCTGCGGGCCATTACCGGCCATGAGGCCATGGCTGGCTTTCCCGTGCTCGACATCAAGGGCCTGGCCGATATGCGGCCCGAAGCGGCCCAGGCCCGCGCGGCCGAGTTCGGCCTCAGGGCCATGACGGTCGAGCAGATGCTGGCCGATCCTGAAATCGCGCTCGTGGTCAACCTCACCATCCCGCGCGCCCATGTCGAGGTCGGGCTCAAATGCCTCGCCGCCGGCAAGCATGTCTATTCCGAAAAGCCGCTGGGCATCACCTATGCCGAAGGCCGCACGCTGCTCGACGCCGCCAACAGGGCGGGCCTGAGGATCGGCTCGGCCCCCGACACCTTCCTGGGTGGTTCTCACCAGCAGGCGCGGGCGGTGGTCGATAGCGGCGCGCTCGGCCAGCTGGTGGGCGGCACCGCCTTCTTCCAGTGTCCCGGCCACGAGGCCTGGCATCCCGATCCGGCCTTCTACTACGATATCGGCGGCGGCCCGGTGCTCGACATGGGCCCCTATTACATCACCGATCTGGTCAACCTGCTCGGGCCGGTGGCGCGCGTCTCGGCCATGGCCAGCCGCCTGCGCAGCCAGCGTCCGGTCCTGTCCGAGCCCAAGAAGGGGCAGGTGATGGACGTCAAGGTCGATACCCATGTCACCGGCGCGCTCGGCTTTGCCAATGGCGCGGTGGTGCAGGTGGGCCTCAGCTTCGATGTGGCCGCGCACAAGCATGTGCCGCTTGAGCTCTACGGCACCGAGGCGAGCCTGATCGTGCCCGATCCCAATTTCTTCGGTGGCGATCTCGAAATCCGCAAGCGCGGCCGCGACGAGGCCTGGACGCCCGTGCCGGTCACCCAGCCCTATGCCGATGGCAATTACCGCTCGCTGGGTGTCGCCGACATGGCCCAGGGCATTCTCGACAACCGTCCCCATCGCGCCAATGGCGATCTGGCCCTGCATGTGCTCGAGGTCATGGAGGCCTTCGAAAACGCCTCGCGCGAGGGCCGCACCGTCGAGATCACCACGCCGGTCACCCGGCCCGAGCCGCTGGCGACTTCGCTCAAGGATGGCCGCATCTAGCCTCTGGCGCCATCACCGCAGGCGCCATTCCGGCCCGCGCCGGAATGGCCTGCCGCCGTGCCCTACCAGCGCCAGGTCAGCGCCGCCGCGCGGGCCGGATCGAAATGGATCGTCACCTCGGTGTCGTATTGCGGCATATAGGCGCCGTCCGTGTACTGCTTCTGCAGCAGCGTGATGGTCAGCGCCGAAGCGTCGACAGACAGATAGCTGTAGTCGAAGCAGTCGATGACCGCTTCCGAGCGGCTCGCCGCGACTTCGTCCTTGAGCGCCTGCAATTCGCGCCCGTTGATGGGCAGCCCGGTCTCGCGCCAGATGCCGCGCACGAAGGGCAGCCAGTCCACCCCCGTCTCGCAGATGGCATTGCCCTCGAACACGCCGGTATCGGTGAACACGATATCGCGCGTGGCGTCCCAGGCATTGCCGATCTCGTAGCTGGCGCCCGCATCGGTCACTTCCAGGTAGATGTCCGACCAGGAGCAGGTGCTGGCCTCTTCCCAATAGCACCAGCGCTCCGACTTGCGCATCAGTTCGGCGACATCGGCAATGGGCACGGGCTTGCCGGCCTTGAGCCGGGCGGTCATCTCGCGGATGGAGGTGTCGAAGGCATGCGCGGGGACGGCCGTGGCCGCCAGGGTCAACGCCGCAAGGGCGAACAGGGTCTTCATGGGGTTCCTCCCGGTGGCCGCAGATGCCGGGGACCATAGCACTGCCCGATTGCGGCGAAAGCAGGATTGTCGGGTCAGGGTTGACAAGCGCGCATTAAATGTAACAAAGAAAGTTACATGAAACGATCCGGCCGTCTCTCCCTTGCCCTGCATGCCCTGGTCCATCTCGAAAGCCAGCCCGATGAGGCTCTGACCTCGGCCGCGCTGGCCACGTGCCTGATGACCAATCCGGTCGTGGTGCGGCGGGTGCTGGGCGAGCTGCGCGAGGCCGGGCTCGTCACCTCCACCCGGGGGCATGACGGCGGCTGGCGGCTGTGCCGCCCGGCCGCCGGGATCAGCCTTCACGACGTCTATGCCGCCATGGGCGAAAGCCTGCTCATCCGCACCCGCAGCGATCCGGGCGACGAGCAATGCGGCATCGTGCGGTCGGTCAATGCGGTCATGGGCGAGTTCCTTGCCGATGCCGAAGCCTTGCTGGCCGCCCGGCTGGCCCGGGTATCCCTGGCCGACATCGCCCGCTCGGCCGTGCCCAACCCTCTTCACGCCCACAGCAAGGGTCATGCCCATGGATGACGTCATCATTATCGGCGGCAGCTTTGCCGGCCTGGCCGCCGCCCTGCAGCTGGTGCGGGCGCGGCGCAAGGTCACCGTCATCGATACCGGCCTGCCGCGCAACCGCTTCGCCGGGCACTCGCACGGGTTTCTCGGCCACGATCATCGCGCGCCCGCCGACATCCTGGCCGATGCCCGCCGACAGCTCGGCCGCTACCCGACGCTGCGCCTCGTCACGGCCCGCGCCACCGGCATTGCCGGCAGTCCCGATGACTTCACCGTCACCACCGAAACGGGTGAGGCCCTGCGCGGACGCCGGGTTCTGCTCAGCTATGGCATGGCCGACCAGATGCCCGCCATTCCCGGTTTTGCCGAAAGCTGGGGCAAGTCCATCGTGCCCTGTCCCTTCTGCGATGGCTACGAGGTGGCGGGGCGGCATTGGGGCCTGCTCTGGTCGGGCCCCCATTCCCACCACGCCATCACGCTCTACCGGCAATGGACCGATCGCATCACCGTCTTTGCCGATGGCCACGCCATCGAGGACGCGATGCGGGCCGATATGGCGCGCACCGGAACGCCGCTGGTCGAGGGGCGCGTCACCGCCATCGAGCATGCCGGCGGCCAGATCGCGGCGGTCACCCTCGATGATGGCCGGTCGCTGGCCGTCGACGTGCTCTTTGCCCATCCACGCAATGCCCCCTCGGCCGATCTGCATGTGGGGCTCGGCCTGGCGCTCGCGCAGCATCCGCTGGGCCACACCATCACGGTCGACGACGCCAATCTTACCAGCCATCCGGGCATTTATGCCGCCGGTGACCTGGTCAATCCCATGGCCAGCGTCACCCTGGCCACCGCCAGCGGCGCCATGGCCGGCATCCACGCCCTGCGCTCCATGCTGGTCTGAGGCAACGACCCCCCAGCGTGCCGGGCCGCCGACGCCTGCATCCCGACAAAAAAAGGCGCCCCTTGCGAGGGCGCCAGTCTGTCGTTGGGAAACGACCGTCTCAGGAGGGCGGGGCGTTGGGGACGCCCCTCAGGGAGGAGAGGAGGCGGGGCCGGCCTTAGCCGTTATTGCCCCAGCCATTGTTGGTGTCGCCATTGTCGGGCTTGGGGTCGGTATAGCCCTGGCGGTTGCCGCGGCGCTCGTTCATGAAGCGGTCGAATTCCTCGCGATCCTTGGCCTTGTTGAGGTTGGCCATGTATTCGTGGAAGGCTTCGATCTCCGCATCCAGCCGGGCGCGCTCTTCCTCGAGGCGCTTGAGCTGTTCGGCGCGATATTCGTCAAAGGCCGCATTGCCGCTCGAGGTCATGCCATAGCTCCGATGATGGTTGTGCCAGCCGTGGTGGCGGTGCTTGCCCGAGGTGCACCAGTCACGGCCCTTGTTCCAGTAGGCCTGCGCTTTTTCCGCAGAGCCGCCGAACTTCTCACCCCAAAGGATGTAGCCGAGCATGGCCAGGCCGAGCGGCCAGAAGATGATGAAGCCCAGTACCATGAGGGCGATGGTCAGCGGGGACCATTGAGGTTTGATG
>CAMLOA010000005.1 GCA_946481445.1 uncultured Devosia sp.
ACGAAGTGCGCACCCCCATGACCTCGATCCGCTCCTTCTCGGAAATCCTGCTCGACGCCAATGATATCAATGACGGCCAGCGGCAGCATTTCGTCTCGACCATCCATCAGGAAAGCCTGCGGCTCACCAAGCTGCTCGACGAAATTCTCGATCTCTCGGCGCTGGAGCGGGGCGAGAGAACCTGGGAGAACGTGCCGGTTGATGCCGAACTGGCGCTGGACCGGGCGCTCAACAGCTGCGAGGCGCTGCTGCGTCAGCGCGGCATGCGCGTGGAATATGGCGAGCGCGCCCGGCTGACCATGGTTTCGGGCGATGCAGACCGGTTGTGCCAGGTGTTCATCAACCTGATCTCCAACGCCGTCAAATACAACAATGCGGCCGAACCGATATTGAGGGTGACCTCGCTGGTCCGCTCGGGGAGCTACATCGTAGACTTTGCCGATAACGGGCCGGGCATTTCCAAGGGCGATCGCAAGATCATCTTCGAGAAATTCTCCCGCGGGCAGCGGGGATCTTCCGGGCAGGCAGGGGCGGGGCTGGGCCTTGCCATTTCACGCCAGATCGTGACGCGGATGAACGGGTCGCTCGACGTCGTCACCGGGCCGCTGCCGGGAGCCTGCTTCCGTGTGCGACTGGATGTGGCGCGCTAGTGATGGCCGGAATCGGGGATGTTGAGGATATGGCCGCAGGCCTTGCAGTGCACCGCGTCCGGATCATGCTTGTTGAGGCCGCATTGGGGGCAGGGGAAGTGGACCTTGGTCGGGCGGAAGATGGCCTGGGCGAGCCGCACGAACAATGAGATGCCGATGATCATGATCAGCACGGAGGCCAGCTTGCCCCACGTGCCGGGCAGGGTGATGTCACCAAAGCCGGTTGTCGTCACCGTGGCGACGGTGAAATAGAGGGCGTCGACATAGCCGGCCAGCCGGTCATCGCCACGATTGGCGAAGGCCGTGTAGACGAAGCCGGTGACCACAAACAGAAAGACCAGGAGGTTGACGACCGCCTGGATTGGTTCCTGATAGGCCTGCAACCCACGCTTCCGGAGTGGACGCCAGAACATGCCGGTGCGCGTGAGCGTCCACAGCCTGAGGATGCGCAGGAAGCCAAGGTTGACCAGCCAGGCCGGGGCCAGAAGAGTTGCCAGAATGAAGATGTCGATGATGACCGGCAATTGGCGCAGCCATCGCAGCATGTCGGTGGAGGCCAGCGCCCTGGCCGTCAGGTCTGCCAGCAGGAGCAGGGCGATCGAATAATCGATCCAGAGGAACCACGCGTCGTCACGCAGCAGTGGCGTGGCGATGAAGAAGGCGATAACCGCCAGATCGACGAGCAGCACGGTTGCCTGGAACCGCTGCGCCCCCGGAGACTGGCTGTGATAGAGCACGCGCAAGGTGGAGCGGAACCTGCGGAATCCGCGCTCGGTGGAATCGCTTGCCGCCGTCTTGTCTTTGTCCGCGCCCATGCGCACCTTCTGTCAGCCTGACATCCGCCGTGCATCTACGCGCGGACCGGGCTCACCGTTCCAACCAAGGTAGCGCAAGCCATGTCCCTGTCCATCCATGCCCTCACCGTGCCCGTCTTCACACGGACGCTCAACAACCTCATTGCCATCATGGACAGAGCCGAGGCTTATGCCACCGAGAGGAAGTTCGACCCCGCCGTGCTGGTCAATGCGCGGCTGGCGCCGGACATGATTCCGTTCCGCGGCCAGGTGATGATCGCCACCGACCACGTCAAGGGTTGTGTCAGCCGGTTGGCCGCCAAGGACATTCCCTCTTGGCCCGATACCGAACAGACCTTCGACGAGTTGCGGACCCGCGTGCGCAAGGCGCTCGACCTGCTGGCCTCCTATGAGGTGGCGGACCTCGAGGGCGGCGAGAGCCGGACGGTCACCCTCAAGCTGGGTGGCAAGGAGGTATCCCAGCCGGGGCTGGAATACCTGACCCAGCGGGCCCTTCCCAACTTCTTCTTCCACGTCACCACGGCCTACGCCATCCTGCGCCACAATGGCGTACCGATCGGGAAGGCCGACTACATCGGCTAGCACGCCCTGATCTGACACGGCGGTGGTGGAGGCGGCGGTGGTGGCGGCGGCGGTGGTGGAGGCGGCGGAGGCGGTGGTGGCGGCGGAGGCGGAGGTGGAGGTGGAGGTGGCGTTGGTGGCTGCGGCTGTGGCGTTGGCGGTTGCGGCTGCGGAGTTGGCGGTTGCGGCTGCGGAGTTGGCGGCGTCGGCGTCGGAGTCGGAGTGTCCGGCGTCGGCGTTTGGGGATCGGTGCGCTGCTGGGGCTCGAGGGGAGTGACCGGTTCGTGCACGATGACGGCCTTGTCTTCGGTACAGAAGATGGCGCCGCTCACCTTGAAGGCATTGAGAAGAGGCGACTGGAACCTAGCGTAACGGAACTGCTGCGCCGTGGGGCGGTGCTGGGCGTCCAGTATGGTCAGCAGGCTGGCGTCGCTGCGGGTCGCTACGCCGATATCGCAACGGTCGACCAGTTCGGTACATTCTCCAGCGCCATTGCAGACGCGAAGGGCGCCCTCATAGAGCATGACTTCGGTCAGCCCCGTGCTGGCGATGAAATCGAAGATCGTTCCGCGCACGGCGATCGAGGCGGTGGGCGTGTTGATGGAATAGGCCGATTTCGGGCTGTTTCCACTGATGAAACGGAACGTGCCGCCGAGGGCATTGATGGTCAGGTTCTGGGCCGTGTTACTGCTGGCCATGAGATATGTTTCGACCAGGAGCGAACTGTTGGGGCCAACGACCAGGCGCGTCTGGTCGTCAAAAACGACCTGGACCTGGCCGGAACTGCCCGTGACGATCAATTCGCCGACCGAGACATCGGCGCCGACCTGCAGGATGCGGTCGGCATTGCCCAACCGCGCCAGGGCATCCGGATTGACGCCGACGGCCGTACCCTCGCCTGCCGCCATGGCCGGCGTTGCAAGGAGCCCAAGGGCAAACAGTGTGCTGACAATTGTTTTCATGATGAACGACATGTCCCACTACTTGGCTGAACGCAGGCTGAACAGTGCCGCATCATCTATCATGACTTTTAGACAGTTTCACTCCAATAGAACCGACCGGCGCCTGAGGCCCCCGGCTGGGACCAGCACGGAGCCTTCTGTTGCCGTCCGCGGCGGCAAAGGCTATGTGCTGGCGGATACAGGAGCACGAACGTGCCGAGGAGTCCCATGAAGCTGGCATTCGTCATACCCGCCTATAACGAGGAAGCGCTGATCGGCAAATGCCTCGAGTCGGTGGTGGCGGAGGTCCGGCGTTCAGGCCGTCCGGCCGGCATCATCGTGGTCAACAATGCCTCGACGGACCGCACCGGAGAGATCGCGCGGGGCTTCGAAGGCGTCCAGGTGGTGGACGAACCCAAGAAGGGCCTGGTGAACGCCCGCGATGCCGGCTTCGCTGCTAGCGCGGGCTATGACCTCATCGCCAATATCGACAGTGACACCATTGTGCCGGAGGGCTGGCTGGACACGGTCTATGGCGAATTCGAGAAGGACCCCAAGCTGGTCTGCCTCAGCGGGCCTTACGTCTACTACGACATGAGCCGCTGGAACCGCTTCCTCATCGGCATGTTCTACGGGCTCACTTATCTGATCTACGTGGTCAACCGCTTCATCCTGAGGGTGGGGTCGGTGGTCCAGGGGGGCAACTTCGTGTTCAAGCGCGCGGCCTGGGAACAGGTGGGGGGCTATGACCGCACCATTGAGTTCTTCGGCGAGGATACCGACGTGGCCGTGCGGCTTTCCAAGGTCGGCGGAGTCAAGTGGACGTTCGCGCTCAAGATGAAGACATCTGGCCGTCGCCTTGAAAAGGAAGGTGTTTTCCGCACCGCTGGCACCTATACGCTCAACTTTTTCTGGGTCACCTTTCGTGGCAAACCGGCCACGAAGGCCTATAGCGATATCCGCCCCGACTGATTGCGAGGCTAGTGCCTTGGTAACGATCGCGGGCTAAGCTCCGTCCAACTTCTCAGCGCGGATCCGACAGCATGGCCGAAACCGAGCCGACCATCAGCATCGATGCGGTGCCCAAGGACGAAGGGGCGGATCGCCTTTCCGCAATCCTGACGGCCATCGCCAAGGGGCAGGAGCGCGAACGGATATCGATCGCTGACCTGCTGCATGCCCTTGAGCACCGGGCGATCGGGGCGCTGATGTTCATCTTTGCCGTGCCCAATGCCATCCCGGTTCCTCCGGGCGTGTCCGCCGTGCTGGGCGCGCCGCTGATCTTCCTGTCGTTCCAGCTGATGCTCGGCCAGCGGCCCTGGCTTCCCAAGATCATTACGGACCGGTCGCTGTCGCGTGTCGATTTCGAAAAGGTGGTCGATCTGGCAGCCCCCTGGCTGGCCAAGGCCGAGCGGCTGATGCGACCGCGCTATCAGTTCCTGGCCAAGCCGCCGGCCGAGTACCTGGCGGGCCTGGTCTGCCTGATCCTGTCGATCATCCTGTTCCTGCCGATTCCGCTGGGCAACATGCTGCCTGCCTTCACCATTTGCGTGCTGGCACTGGGCGTGCTGGAACGGGACGGGGTCTGGATCGCCATTGGGCACGCGCTGGCCATCGTGGCTGTCGTCATTGTGTGGGGCGTGGTGATTGCGCTGGCCTGGGGCGCGCTGTTCGTGCTCAGCAACCTGCTCGGAATTTCGCTCCCCTTCGGTTAGGCGACGTTAAGTTTCCAAAGCGAGGGGAATCAGCAGATGCTGCCGGCTGCGCTAGTCTGGCGCGGCCGCATGGTGCGGCAGGGGCATGAGCCGTGTCGATCCCCAGCCAGCTTCCCCAGCTTCTGACGGCCGCGCGCAGCTCGGCACTGCAGGCGCTTGCGCTGCAGGCCGGACAAGTGCTGGATGGCAAGGTGCTGGGCCCCGCACCGGGCGGCGGCACGCAGGTGGAGATTGCCGGACAGCGGCTCAATCTGCTGCTGCCAACACTGCTGGCAGCCGGTGCCACCATAAAGCTCGAAGTCCAGTCGGCAGGTCCGCAGATCCGCCTGGCGCTGCAGACTCCTGCTCCCACCGTTCCGGCCGCTCCGTCGGCGCCGCAAACGCCAGTCACTGCGCCATCGGCCACGGTCGCGACGGCGACCAGCCAACCGGTACCGTCTGTAGTGCTGCCACAGCCCGCCTTCCCAATCCCCCCGCCGGCTACAAGTCCTGCGGCCGGGGTCCAGCCCGGGCCGCCTGCCGGTGCGTCGTCACGGGTCGATGTGGCTTTCACCACCGGTGTGCCCACGGCGCCCAATGTGCCGGGCGGTGCGGTCGGGGGCGGACCTGTTCCCGCCGCCGGAACACCCGATGCCCCGGTCCCCACCAGTGCACCGGCGGTGCCTAACGCGGCCGGGAAGCTTGCGGCTTCAGGATCTGCCCCGGTTTCGCCTGCCGCAGGTGGTGCGGCGCCGGCGCCTGCGTCCCCGGCGCCAGCGATGCCGGGCGCGTCCATCGCCACCCCTGTGGGGCCACCCTCGGCGGTGCCGCCTGCCGGGGCAGCTCCGGCTGCACCAGGCGCCCAGGCGGTAAATCCACAAGCCCAGGCGGCAAATCCGGCGACCAATGCGCCGGCGGCGGCGGGCGCAGGCGCAGGGCAGGCCCCCGCTCCGATTGCCATCAGCGGCCCCGCGCAGGCCTATGCGCGGCAGGCCGGCCCCGTGACGCTGCAGCAGGTTGTCGGCGTATCGCCGGCCACGACCGCTCCGGTGCCGCAAGGGCCAGCCCCGCCAGCGCCCATCACTGGCGCCGCCACGGCTTCAACGCCACAGGCTGCCCTGGCGCAGATGGTGCAGGCGGCTGTGCCGCGGCAGGGTTCGATCACCAGCCTCACCACGGCGCTGACGGCTATTGCCGGCAAGGTGGCGCTGCCCGAGCCGGTCATCCGCGCGGCGCAACAAGTGCTGGCCGGGCGGCTGCGCCTGGACGGGCCGCCGCTGACCGGGGCCCAGCTGCAGAAGGCCGTGCTGGGCTCGGGGCTGTTCCAGGAGGCCAAGCTGGGTGCGGGGAATCCGGCGCAGCCGCAGTCGGACATGAAGTCGGCCCTCTTGTCCCTGCGCCAGTCGCTTGGTGCCTGGCTGGGACAGCAGGCAGCCATCCTGCCGGCGGCCAAGGTGGCGCCGCCGCTCAGGGGCAGCGTGCCCAGGGCGCGCAGCGCCGAGCTGCCCCCGCTCGAGCCCGCGAGCAGTTCGGCCGAGGTGGGCAAGCAGTTGCTCGACCGTACCGAAGCAGCGCTGTCGCGATTGCGTCTGCATCAGAATGCGTCGCTACCCGACCCGGCAGGCAGGCAGGCCGACTTGAGCCTCGACCTGCCGGTCACCATCGGCCAGCACCAGGCGTTGCTCCACCTTCAGATTCACCGCGACGCGCAGGGGCAGGGAGAGACCGAAACGGATCGCAGCTGGCAGATGCGCTTTGCCATCAACCTGCCCGAACTGGGCGAGGTCGGCGCCCAGGTCTCGTTGCGGGGCGGTGGCGCCGGGGTCATGCTCTGGGCCGCGGACGGTGAGACGGCGCGGGCGCTGGAAGCGTCGATAGCAGACCTGCGGCACGAGCTGGCGGCTTCGGGCCTGCAGCCGGGAGCGGTCTTTGTGCGCCACGGTGAACCGCCAAACTCGCCGGCAGCGCCATCCGGCCATTTCGTGGATGCCCGGCGATGAGTGACCTTCCCAAGGACCGCGCGCTGGCCGTTGCACTGCACTACGAGAAGGGCACCCGCGATGCGCCCCGCGTGGTTGCCAAGGGCAGGGGGCTGCTGGCGGACCGCATCGTTGAACTGGCCGCCGAAAACGGCGTGGTCATCGAGAGTAACCCCGCCCTCGCCGAGGCGCTCAGCGGCATCGAAATCGACGAAACCATCCCGCTCGAACTCTATGAGGCGGTGGCCATCGTCATCGGCTACGTGCTGAGGGTCAGCGCCGAACGTCCGTGACGCTTGCAACGGCGTGCGCGGTTTCCCATCTGAGATCAGATCCAGTCATGCTCACAGGAGCAGAGCAATGCCCAACCAACAGGACGCCGACGCCATCAACGGTCTGTTCGATCGCATCGAGGACGTTGCGCGGAACAGTCCCCCGCGCGACAGGGATGCCGAGGCGCTGATGCAGCAGCGGCTGCGCGAATACCCGCCCGCACCCTACTACATGGCGCAAACCATCCTCATTCAGGAGCGGGCATTGCAGCAGGCTCAGGAGCGTATTGAGCAGCTGGAAGCCCAAGCCCGGCCGCAGGGCGGTTTCCTCGGTGGCGGCTGGCGTGATGAACTGCCGGCCCGCCCGGCCCGTGCCCGCGGACCATGGGGAGAGCGCGAGGACGACGACTACCGGCGCGACCACCGCGGCGGCGGGGCCGGCGGGTTCCTCGCAGGCGCCGCGCAGACAGCGATGGGCGTTGCGGGCGGCGTGCTCCTGGGCAGCGCCATTGCAGGCATGCTGACCGGTGGTGCCAATGCCCAGGAAGTGACGCCCGTTGAACCCGAGCCGGACTTGGGCGGCGATGACTTCGATGCCGGCGGCGACGATTTCGGCGGCTTTGATATCGGCGGGGATTTCTGAGGCTGAACCCATTCTGAACAGGCGTCCCAGCGCCTGTTCAGAGCCGGACGGGCAGATTGGCACCAATGCAATGCCAATCGAGGGTCTGGCTATGTATATCGCACGACGTCACCGCATTTCCGTCCGCAAGTCGCTCGCCTTTGCAGCCCTGGCCGCGCTGGCCGTGGTGCTGGGCACGCCCGCCAAGGCCTATGAGCTGCAATACATGCAGCCGGACGGCGAGGGACAGGTCACCTTCGTCATGCCCTCGGGCAATATCGGATGCGTCTATACACCTGAGGGTGGCACATCGGTCTACCAGACCTGGGACGGCATGGCCGAGATCCAGTGCGACCGCGTGGAGCCCAATTATGTCCGGGCCGTGCTGGGCGGGCAGGGGGAAGGCTTCCTGCTTGACGAGGTCGGCGATGCGGGTTGCTGCGGCGCGGCGCAGAAGTTCAACTATGAGCACTATGTCGTGCTCGGGCCGTTCCAGTGTCTCAGCACCACCAAGGGGCTGACCTGCGCCCGAGAAGACGGCCACGGCTTCTTCCTCAGCCGCGCACTGCTCCAGGCGAAATAGCGTCAGAACGTGCCCGGCGTCCGCTTCTCGTAGAACTCGTTGCCGCCCGCTTCGAGCACGTAGTACATGTTGTTGTACGGGAAGCGCAGCCCGGCCGTGTGGAAGTGCTGCGCATTCTGCACGCCGGGATGGCGGGCGCCGCGCAGCACCTGGTCGGCGACCTGCGCGGCCAGAACGGCGCCACTATCCGTCATCTTGCGGGTCAGGACGCCCTGGGCAAACTGGTTCTTCTGCCCGACGACGCCGCAAACCGATTTCGGATAGCGCGGATCCTTGACGCGGTTCATCACCACAGTCCCCACTGCGAGCATGCCTTCGGCGCTCGAGCGGTTGGATTCGAAATACATGGCCCGCATCATGCACTCCTTCTCGGAGAGCTGCGCCATGCCCAGGTTGAGCCCCAGAAAACTGCATCCGCCAAGTGTCGTGACAGCGACGGCCAGAGCGGCGGTGCGCAGCAGGGCGGGAAGGAATGCGGACATGGGGCGTGCTCCGGTCTGTTGCACAGATGCAAGTTTGACCGAAATTGCCCCAATAGGCTTAAGGCTGGCTTGAGCCGGAAGGTTAGCGGTTCCTTACCGGTTCCGGCTGGCAAACAGGCTCACAAGCAATGCCAAGGTCCCGACGACGACAATTGCCGGTACCGGATCGTTGACCACCGCCCGGGTGGTGGCGCCGGCCTGCCGGGACACGCGACGCGCAACCAGCGGAAGCTGGCGTTGAACGTCCTGCGCCAGCGCGGTTGCACCCTGCTGCAGGTCGTGCTGCCACTCCCGCATGCGGGGCGATCCATAGTCGTTCACCGCTGCGGCAATGGCCGCAATCTCGTGACGCAGGCCGGAAACGGCGTGCATCAGGCGGTCGGTTACCTCGCCCCCTGCCTGTTCGGCGGCACGGATTGCGCTGTTGGTAGACTTGGCCATGGCAGGCTCCTCGAGTTGCTGCCAGCAAAACTCCGGGCGCCTGTGGAGGTTCCGATGGGTCGCCTGCTCGCTGTTTCAACCCGCCTGGGCGCATAAATGTGACCAGGCGCGCCCTTGGCAGACCTCATTGCGCTGCCCACCTGCAATTGGACGCAACCTGGTCGCGAGGGGATCGCCATGGCAGCCAAAAGCTACTCCCGCCTCAACCGCCTGTTCGACAGGCTGGAACGGCGCATACCCGACTTCGCCTCCAACTGGCTGAAACGGCTGCGTCGGCCCGAAGCGCGCTGGGTTCGCATCCCACTGGGGCTGCTGCTGGTGCTGGGCGGCATTTTCAGCTTCCTGCCGGTGCTGGGCATCTGGATGCTCCCCCTGGGCCTGCTGCTGCTGGCGCTCGATCTCGTGTTCCTGCAGGGACCGGTCAACTCCGCCATCCTGCGGGGTACGCGCAAATGGACCACGTTCAGTCGGGCGCGCCGCGACAAGAAGGCTTCCGGCCGCCGTTAGCCATAGACGGCGCGTACGCGATCGACGGCGTTCGCCAGCTTCTCGTCGATCACATGCAGGTATTGCGTCCAGTCGTCCACGCGCCGGAGTTCTGTGGCGCCGTCCGATATGCCGCGCAGAGCGATGACGGGAACGCCGAAGCCCTGGCAGGCTCGCAGCACGGCATAGGTCTCCATATCGACCATGTCGGCTTCAACCTGGTCATATGCCGAACCCGAGACGATGTTGGCCCCCGTTGAGAGGCTGGCGCCTGTGAGGCCAGGAACGAGGGGGCCGAGCGGAAGGACCGGCGGCAGGTCGAGGAATGGCGTCTGACCCCGTGGGAAGCCGAGCGGCGAGGCATCCATGTCGCGATAGCTGACAGAGGTTGCCTGATAGACCCCGCATTGCTCAAGCTTGCGCGAGCCGGCGGACCCCAGGGATACGACCAGATCGGGCAAAGCCCCGCCAGATGCGGCCTCGGCCAGTGTTCGGGTGACGGCCACGGCCGCCTCGACCGGGCCCACACCGGTCATCAGCGGAGCGATGCGGGCGCGCAGGTGGGCGCCGTATTCGGCCTGTGCGGCCATGACATAGAGGATGCTCATGTTGCCAAGGCTAGCACAGCGCACTGCCGCGCCAAGCCGCTTTCCGGTTCATTAAGGGGAAGGTGACAATCTGATGACAATGCGTGGCCGGGATGGCCGGCAGGCGTGTGTCGGGAGAGTATCGTGCGTTTTGCGGTGATCGAGGGCAGCAGGGAATGGACCGAACCGGTGCGACGGTCGTCCGGGCCGGTCTCGACCACAGTCCTTGTCGAAGACGTCGAGGCCGAGGCGCGTCGGCGGCTGCGTGCCGCCAAGCTCGATGAATGGCGGACCCGCGAATTCATTACCGGCCGGCCGATGCCCGACGAGATCAGGCACTTCGCCCTTCAGGTGGAGTTTGCGGCCCGGGCGATCGGCCGCCTGTCGCCAATTCCGCTCGATTTCGACAGCGACGTCTATTGGCCCAGATTGTGGGGCTGACCGGAAGCCAGCCCCCTGGATGTCACGCGGCCTTCTTGACCCGTGGCGCACGCTTGCGCGGCGGTTTGATGCTGGCCGCGGCGGCAGCAGCAACTTCTGCCATCGCCTTGAACCAATAGGCCTGATCCTGCCCCTCGGGCCGGCCGTCGGCTTCCCAAAGTTCATAGGCGCGGCGCTTGATCTGGTCTTCCATGGCGGTGTCTCCGTCGGTTGGGATGGCAACAGCCTGCCTGCTTATGGTTGACGGACCGTGAACCACGCCCTAAGCGGCGCTCCCTTCCGGCAGCCCGCCATCCTGGTCATCGTCCTTTCCGGCGGCGTAGGCTGCGGAAAGATCGCGATACTGGCGTGAATTGAAGGCCAGCACCGTGACCAGCAGGCCAACCAGACCCGCCACGGTGAAAACGAGCGCTATCCCCCGGTCCGGTCCGGTGCCGAACCAGCCGCCGATGGTATCGGCACCCGCGCCGTCGGTCATGAACGGGATGACCATGAATTGGGTATAGGGGCCGATGAGAAAGGCGGTGAGCGGGGAGGCGGCCTGTTCAACCGACTGCGCGAAGCCGAAAACGCGACCCTGTCGTTCGAGCGGGACGACCTTCTGCAGCGTGGTGTGCTCGGCCGCTTCGGCGAACGGACCGAGCAGCATCCAGACGAAGCAGCCGGCTGCCAGCAGCCAGAACGAGGACTGGATGGTGAAAACGCAGCAGACGGCCCAGGTGACCAGGTTGACGGCAAGCAGCGTGCGAAGGGGATTCTTGCCCAGGCCCGTGCGCGAAATGATGATGCCGCTGGCTATGAAGGCCGTGGACAGCACGCCGAAGGTCAGCCCCCACATCTGCACCGACACCAGCGAGAGGCCGTAGGCGTCCAGAAGCGCCATGAAGATGCCGCCAAGGAAGTTGTTGAAGGTGGCAAAGAAGATGAGGGCGAACAGTCCTGGCACGGCGGCTATGACCGCGATCGTGCCGGCGATGTCGACGCGTTTCGGCGCTGCTGGCTGATCCGGGGACGCCGGAGCACGCTTCTCGTCGACATGTATCCAGCCCAGGTGCGCGAAGGCCAGGACCGTCAGCACCAGGGCGAGGATCAGCGTGGCAAGCATACCGCCCCAGGCAACGAGAAACCCCGAGATGACCGACGTGGTAAGAAAGCCGATGCCGCTCACCATGCCGACCAGGCCGTTGGCCTTGTCGCGTTCTCCCTCGGGGATGAGGATGGTCACCAGCGTCGGCAGGGCGATGGACCGTATGTTGCCGGCAATGACGCCGAGCATGACCAGCAGCACGAAGGCCCACAGGTACCAGCCGTAGGGGTTGGCGAAGGCGCCCTCGGGCTCGAACAGCACCATGAGCAGGGACAGGACATAAAAGCCGAAGGAGACGGCGCTGGAGCCCATCATCGCCAGCTTCTTGGGGTTGTGATCGACGATGCTGCCCAGCCAGAAGCCGAATGCGGCCGTCAAAACCAGGTAGACCCCAGCGATCATGCCGGTGGCAAACACCGACTGGGTCTCCAGGAAGACCCAGAAGGTGATGGCAAACCACACCGTGAAATTGGTCACGTTGGCGACGAGGTTATTGGCAAGAAGATGATGAAATGGCTTGGTCATGAAAACTGCCCGCAGGCTCCGCTCAATTGCCGGTGATGTTGACCATCCAGGCGGTTCCGAACTTGTCGACAAGCATGCCGAACGTATCGCCCCACGGCGCCTTTTCCAGCGGCATCATTGCCTGGCCTCCATCGAGGAGGCCGTCCCAGTAGCGCCGCAGAAGCTGTTCGTCCGCGCCGCTGAGCGAAACGGAGATGCTGCTGCCCTGATCGAAGGGCATGCCGGGCGGAGTGTCGGAGGCCATCAGGACCAGGCCGCCAGGGGCGTTGAGCTGGGCGTGCATGACCTTGTCGGCGTCGGCCGGGTCCTGTGACATGCCATTCTCGCCGAAGGTGGAGATCTGCAGATCGCCGCCGAAGACGGAATGGTAGAAGGTGATTGCGGCTCGGGCATTGTCCCGAAAGCTGAGATAGGGATTGAGCGTTACGGTCACGGTGATCCTCCTGTTTGAGGCGCAGACGCGCAGGATATTGACTTAACTGGTGGCTGGCGCGGCAGCCAGGCCATCTTCGCGCCGGGGCGGCGGGAAGGCCAGCGCCATCAGCGCGGCAGCAATGCCGATGCCGGCAGAAGCCACGTAGAGCCAGTGGTAATCGCCAAAGGTGTCGAATATCCAGCCGCCACCCACCGGGCCGAAGGCCATGCCGATGCTCGATGTCATCGTAATGCCGCCCAGCACGGTTCCCATGACGCTGGCCGGAAAATAGTCGCGCGCCAGGACGGCATAGAGGGGCATGACACCGCCATAGGCCATGCCCAGCACCACGGCCAGCATGTAGAACTGGGTCAGCTCGGCGACGTAGATGTATGTGTAGATGCCGAGCGCCTGCAGGACCAGCCCGCCGATGATGACACGCTTGACACCGATCCGGTCGGCCAGAACCCCGAAGATGACGCGACCGAACAGGCCGGCAACGCCTTCGACGCTATAGATGCTTGCCGCTGCGAGGGCAGACGCGCCGCACAGCATGGCATAGCTCACCGTGTGGAAGATGGGCCCTGAATGGGCGCCGCAGCACAGGAAGAACACCGCCGCCAGCACGATGAACTGCGGTTTGCGGAAAACGCTGCCTATGGATGGGCGGGCGGGCTGCGCTGCGGACGCTCCGTCTCCGGTAGCGGCTGCGGATGCCAGGACCGGAGCGCGGCGGATCAGCAGTCCGAGGGGCACGATCAGAGCGGTCGCAACAATAGCCGTCAGCATCATCGCATCGCGCCAGCCCTGCATCTGGATGAGGACGGTCGCCAATGGCGTGATGACCATGGGTGCGACGCCTCCGCCCAGTGAGACAAGCGAGACGGCCAGGCTGCGATGCTTGTCGAACCAGGCCACGGTCGTGGCCATAAGCGGGGCGAAGAATGCACCGCCAGAGGCGCCGACCAGGCCGCCATAGGCGAACTGGAAAATCAGGAGGTCCTGGGTGCGGCTGGCGATGTAGAGACCCAGGCCGAGGGTCACGGCGGCAATCATCACCACCGGTCTGGCCCCGATCCGGTCGGTCAGTGTGCCCCAGAGGAACCCGGCCACGCCCATGACGAGGAATCCGACCGTCATGGCGCCGGAAATGCCGGCGCGGCTCCAGCCGGTCTCGTCCGACATGGGCTGAAGATAGACGGGAAGGGCGAACATCGCGCCCATCGCCACGCAGGTGATCACCGCACCTGCCGCCACGATTACCCAACCGTAATGCCGTTCCATTTGTTGCGCGCTCCTTGCTGCTGCTCACCATAGACGAGCGGAGGGCGTCCGGATCGACAGGGGAGCACAGAGATTTTAGGAGGGTCTCACGCGGCAGACGGCAGCAGCAGATTGTCGATGAGGCGTGTCGTTCCCAGATAGGCGGCGACGGCCATCAGGGCGCCGCGCGGGCCGACCGATGTCAGCGGCTCGAGGCTCTCCGGGTCGCGCACTTCCCAGTATTGCGGGGTGATGCGGGCGGAGCGACCCAGTTCCGCAAGTCCAGTCCTGGCGAGTGCGGTCGCATCGCGCTCTCCGGCGAGAAAGGCCGCTTCCGCCTTCTTGAGGCTTTGGTGGAGCAGGGGCGCAGCGGCGCGATCCTCCGGAGAGAGGTAGACATTGCGCGAGCTCAGTGCCAGCCCGTCGGCTTCGCGGACGATGGCGCCGCGCCGGATCGCAACCGGGACATCCAGGTCGCGCACCATGCGCTCGATAACGGCGCATTGCTGCGCATCCTTCTGGCCGAAGACGGCGACATGCGGCTGCACGAGGTTGAAGAGTTTCAGCACCACAGTGGTCACCCCCCGGAAGTGACCGGGGCGCATGGCGCCGCAAAGCGGACCGGATACCTGCGTCTCCTCGACGAATGTGGAGGCGCCCGGCGGATACATGTCATCCACCGAGGGGAGAAACAGGGCGTCCACGCCGGCCGCTTCCAGCCTTGCGATGTCGGCCTCGATGGGGCGGGGATAACGCGAGAGGTCCTCGTTGGGGCCGAATTGCAGCGGGTTGACGAAGATGGAGGCGATGACCAGGTCGGCTTCGTGCCGGGCCTGGTGCATGAGGCTGATATGGCCATCATGCAGGGCGCCCATGGTGGGCACGAAGGCGAGCCTGGTGGCCGAGGACAGGACTTGGCGCCAGGCTCGCAGGGCGACCTTGTCGCGGAGAATGAGCGTCATGCCACGATGTCCCAGATCTGGCGGGCGATGTCGGCCTTGCTGCCCAAGGCCAGTTCGTGCCGCTCGCCCCCAGCGCCAAGCAGAACGCCCGAGTTGGTGGAGACGGCAAAGCCGGTCTGGCTAGCGGCCCCAAGGCGCGCCACTTCGTTGGCGAACAGGTAGTCGAGGCCTTTGGATTCCAGCTTGCCCTTGCCGTGGCTTTCCACATTGTCGGTCTCCGCGGCAAAGCCGAGGAACCATTGGCCGTTGGCGGCCTTGCGCAGGCTGCCGAGCACATCGGTGGACGGCACCAGGTCGAGCGAAATGGCGTCCGAGGCCCGCTTGAGCTTGCTGGCGGACGGTGACGCCACGGAATAATCCATCACCGCCGCCGTGGCGACGACACCAGTCGCCTGGGGCAGACGTTCAAGCGCTGCTGCGGCCATCTCTTCGGCGGTGCGCACCTCGGTCAGGTGATAGCGGGCTTCCGTTCCCCGCGGCGGCACCGGGCGGACGACGCCCTTGTCGACGCCGAGGACATAGTCGACCACTGCGCCGCGGCGCAGCGCTTCCTCGGCCATGGCGGCGCCCATGCGGCCGGTGGAGTGGTTGGTGATGTAACGAACCGCGTCGATAGCCGTTGTTGTCGGACCTGCCGTGATGAGGATGCGCTGGCCGGCCAGGTCGGACCTGGGCGGCAGCACGGCCTGTTCGATCGCGGACACGATCGTGGCCACCGGCGCCAGCTTGCCCATGCCGATCTCGCCGCAGGCCAGCAGGCCCGATGCGGGCAGGATCACGGCGGCACCACGCGCCACCAGCGTCTGCAAATGCTGCTGGACGATGGGCTTTTCCCACATCACGGTGTTCATGGCCGGGGCAATGAGGAGCGC
>CAMLOA010000006.1 GCA_946481445.1 uncultured Devosia sp.
CCAGCGGCGGGAAGGTGGAGAGCTGCCGTTCGGCTTCGGCCAGCGCAGCAGGATCAGGATAGACCGGCACCTGGGAAATGGGCTTGCTGCGCCAGCTATCGGGGGTCCAGGTGGTCATGATCGGTCTC
This sequence comes from uncultured Devosia sp., assembly GCA_946481445.1. The sequence continues at coordinate 129 of CAMLOA010000006.1, forward strand.
GCTCACGCGGGGTTACGCATTGGTGCGGGCGGAATACCAAGGCTAACGAGGCGGGACAAGGATAATCGGCCTAGACCTTCGCCCCATTGCGGTAGGTGTAGCTGGGTGCCTTGAACGTCACCAGTTCCTCGGCGGCAGACGGATGCAGGGCGATGGCGCGGTCGAAATCGGCCTTGGTCGCGCGCATGCCCATGGGGATGGCGACCAGTTGGATCATCTCGGCGGCGCCCGGCCCCAGGATGTGGCAGCCGAGAACCCTGCCGCCATCCTTTTCGGTGATGAGCTTGAGGATCATCCGCTCGGTGCGCGTGGAGAGCGTGTTCATCATCGGCCGGAAGCGGGCGACATAGACATCAATATCGCCGTGGGTGGCGGCTTCGCCCTCGGTGAGGCCGATGACGCCGATCTCCGGTTCGGAGAAGACTGCGGTGGGAATCTGGGAATGATCGACCGCCAGCGGATTGTCGTTGAACACGGTCTCGGCGAAGTACCAGCCCTCGCGGATCGCGACGGGTGTCAGAGCGGCACGGCCGGTGACGTCGCCGACCGCATAGATGGACGGCACGGAGGAGCGCGAATAGGCATCGACCGCAATCGCTCCCGTCGCGGTCAGCTTGACGCTGGCCTTGTCGAGCCCCAATCCCTTGACGTTGGGGGCGCGGCCGGTTGCGAACATGACGGCGCCATAAGGCGCGGTGACGCCGTCGCTGAACGTGGCGGCGATGTCGTCCCCCGCCTTGGCGAGCGACTTGATGGTGGTCTGGTAGATGATGCGGATGCCGCGGTCGATCAGGCCGGCTTCGAGCCCCCTGCGCATGTCGTCGTCAAAGCCGCGCAGAAGGCAGTCGCCGCGGTAGATGATGGTGGTGTTGACGCCCAGGCCGGCAAAGATGGTGGCAAACTCCACAGCGATATAGCCGCCACCCTCGATCAGGATGGAGTGCGGCAGGGCGGGCAGGTCAAATGCCTCGTTGGAGGTGATGCCCAGTTCGGCGCCGGGGATCGGCGGAACGAAGGGATGCCCCCCGGTGGCGACGAGGATGTATTTTGCCGTCAGGTCGCGGTCCTGGCCGACCAGGTGCACGCCATTGGGGCCGGTGACCACGGCCCGATCCTTGATGATCTCGACGCCGGGCTTTTCGAGGTTGGCCGTGTAGGCGCTCTCGAGCCGGGTGATCTCCCTCTCCTTGTTGGCCACCAGGGTGGGCCAGTCAAAGGATGCATCAACCTGCCAGCCGAAGCTGGAAGCGACATCGAACAGATCACGGAACCGGCTGGCATAGACATAGAGCTTCTTGGGCACACAACCGCGAATGACGCAGGTGCCCCCCACGCGAAACTCCTCGACGATGGCCACGCGGGCGCCATAGGTCGCCGCCATGCGCGCCGCCCGCACGCCGCCTGACCCCGCGCCGATGACAACCAGATCGTAGTCCATGTCCGCTCCTGCATTCTATCGGCAACTGCCGATGGATATCGTCATGCGCTTGGCACAAAAAAAGACCCCGCACAAGGCGGGGTCCTTCGATCGATGGCCTTGACCGGCTTAGATCTCGATGCCCTGGGCGCGAAGGTCGGCGCGCACCGCAGCAAAGAATTCGGGGCGGATATTGTTGGTGAAGACCTGCATGACGCGCTGCAGGTCGGTATTCACGTCCAGATTGGCCTGGGCCAGCTTCTGGCCGGTCGGGGACTCGTAGAAGGCCACGATCTGCTGGAGTTCTTCGATGGTGAAACGGATCGCATAGACGCGGGCGAACTGGTCGAGCAGTTCGGACTTGCGCGCCTTGAAGTCTTCGAGCGCCTTGCTGATGGCCGTGTCGGTCTGGTCGACGATCTCGGGGTTCTGCTGCACGATCTGGCGCATGGTGCCGATGGCAATCTCGACCATCGTCGTCTCGAAGATCGCAGCCCGGTCGGTCAGGTCCACATACTTGCGGGCCAGCGCCAGCTGCTCGGGCGGAACTTCCTGGGCCATTGCCGGCACAGAAAGGGCCAGCAGGCCCGCGCTCAGAACCACCGCCACCAGCGCCCGCGCGCGCGTCACAAAACCGATCATCGTGCCGTTACCCATATTGTCCCGAATTGTTGTCATGCCGCCGAAAGCGTTCTTACGCCATCCGGGGCCGCCACATAAGCCTTTTTGCACATTTTGAGGAACAGCCCGTGCTGCACCACACCCGCAATGTCCAGCAGGTCGCGCGAAAGCGCTTCTGGCTGCGAAATGCGGCCAAAAAAAGCATCGAGGATCAGGTGCCCCCCATCAGTGGTGAACGGCTGCCCGTCCGGAGCCTGGCGCAGGCGCAGGCCGCCTTCGGCGCCATGCTGCGAGATCACCTCCTCGACCGTGCGGCGCGTGGCGCCAAGGCCAAAGCGGTTCACCTCGATGGGCAGCGGATAGCGACCGAGCGTCTCGACGAGCTTGGACGCATCCGCGATAACGATCATCGCGTCGGAAGCGGCAGCAACGATCTTTTCGCGTAGCAGGGCGCCGCCTCCACCCTTGATGAGATTGAGGGCCGGGTCGATTTCGTCGGCGCCATCGACGGTGATGTCGAGCCGGTCGAGCGTTTCGAGATCCGAGAGCGGAATATTGAGCGAGCGCGCCTGCTGGGCCGTTGCTTCCGAGGTCGGCACGCAGATGCAATCGAAGCCGGCGGCGACCTTGGCACCCAGAAGGTCGACGAAATGCCGGGCCGTCGAACCTGTGCCCAGGCCCAGCCGCATGCCGGGACGCACCTCGGTCAGCGCCATCTCCGCCGCGCGCCGCTTCAGCTCTTCACTCATCCGAACCCCCATGCTGTCCCGTCCAGATGCCGGGGAGCCCCTGCCCTGTCAACCCGACAAAAGGTGCACGATCACGCGTTGGTGAATGGCAACTGTAACCGGCTGGCAACACTATGTGTCCAAGCTGGGGCAAGTGTGGCGGAAACGGGGCATCCGTCCCTTTTCGCAATTTCACAAAGCGCGTAAGCACACACGATTATCGCAGCGGACGAATCAGGCGTCCGTTCTACTTGCAGAGGCCAAGTCGTCGCATGTTCAACCTTAAGTCTGTGATGGCCATCGGGCTATCGATACTTCTGTCGGCCGGTACCATCCTGCCGACGCACGCCGCGCGCGTGTACAATGCAGACCTCAACACCTGGGAAGAGGCCACCGAGGTCCAGGCACGCAACAAGGGCGGCAGCCCGATCCGCAAGGAAATCGTGGAGTATCAGACCACGCACAAGCCGGGCACCATCGTCATCGAGACCGACGAGCGCCGCCTCTACCTCGTTCTCGAGGGTGGCAAGGCCATGAAGTACGGCATCGGCGTGGGCCGCGACGGGTTCACCTGGTCTGGCACCCACCGCATCACCCGCAAGGCCGAGTGGCCCGGCTGGACGCCGCCCCCGGCCATGCGCAAGCGTGTCCCCGACCTGCCGGCATATATGCCGGGCGGCCCGGACAATCCGCTGGGCGCACGCGCGCTCTATATCGGGTCCACCCTGTACCGGGTGCATGGCACGTCCGAGCCGTGGTCGATCGGTCAGGCCGTCTCGTCGGGCTGCATCCGCCTGACCAACGAAGACGTGACCGACCTCTACGACCGTGTTCAGGTCGGCGCGCTGATCGTGGTGAACCACTGAGCGATACAGGAATTTCGGGAAGGGCCGCCATTTTGGCGGCCCTTTTTGCTTGCATGGCTTTGCTTGAACCAAGCGCAGGCTTAGATTGCCCACATGACTGAAACCGCCCTGCCCGACCGCCCCCTCGTCGACAGCTTCGGCCGGCGCATCTCTTACCTGCGCATTTCGGTGACGGACCGCTGCGATTTCCGCTGTGTCTATTGCATGGCGGAGGACATGACCTTCCTGCCCAAGAAGGACGTGCTGAGCTTCGAGGAAATCCAGGCGATTGCGGGGGCCTTCATCGCGCGCGGGACCACCAAGATCCGGCTGACCGGGGGTGAGCCGCTGGTGCGGCGGGACATCATGCGGCTGGTGCAGTCGCTGGGCTCGCGCATCGGGCATGGGCTGGACGAACTGACGATCACCACCAATGGCAGCCAGTTGGCGCGGCATGCGGCGGGCCTGGCCGATGCGGGCGTGCGTCGCATCAATGTGTCGCTGGATACACTGGATGCGCAGCGGTTTGCCGACATCACGCGCCGCGGCCGGATCGAGGCTGTGCTCGAGGGCATCGCCGCGGCACAGAAGGCGGGGCTCGCCGTCAAGATCAACATGGTGGCGATGGCCGGCGTCAACGACGACGAGATTGAGCCGATGATGGCTTGGGCCCATGGCCAGGGCATGGGGCTCACGCTGATCGAGGGCATGCCTCTGGGCGAAGTGGGGATCGATCGCGTCGACACCTACCTGCCGCTCCGGGAACTACATGAGCGGCTGGCGCGGCGCTATACGCTCACCCGGATGGACAAGCGGACCGGCGGGCCGGCCCGCTATGTGCATGTGGCCGAAACCAACGGCGTCCTGGGCTTCATCACGCCCATGAGCCACAATTTCTGCGAAAGCTGCAACCGCGTGCGGCTGACGGCAACGGGACAGCTCTATTTGTGCCTGGGTCAGGACGACCAGGTGAACCTGCGCGATGCCTGGCGGAACGGCGGCGCGGCAGGGCTCGATGCCGCGCTGGACCATGCGATGGTCATCAAGCCAAAGGGGCACGACTTCGTTCTCGACCGCACCCGCCCGGAACCTGCGGTTACCCGGCACATGAGCGTGACGGGGGGCTAGGGCGCGTCAGTCAGCCCGGCCGTCGGCCCGCTCCACCAGTTCGACCATGATACCGTCCGGGTCGCGGGTGAAGGCGACGCGCTTGAGCACTTCCACATAGAAGGCCGGGCGTGGCCCCTCGATCATCGGGAAACCGGCGGCTTCGAGCCGTTCGACGACCGGATCGATGCTGTCATAGGCGAAGGTCAGGTGGCGGATGCCCGCCTCGTGGGGCGGTACATCGCGCGAGCGGGCGATGTCGGCTTTGGGGCAGGCGATTTCAAGCATGCCGGAACCGCTATCGAGAAAGACCATCTCCCCGCGATCGAAGGATTTGCGCAGGGCGAGCCTGAGGCCGAGCAGCCCGCAATAGAAGTCGATCGTCCTGTCCAGGTCGATCGACGTCATGCCGACATGTTCGAAACCGATGAGCATTTACTTGTCGTCGTCCACCACGATGGCGAAGTCAAGCGGCAGGGCCGTGGTGTACTTGATCTGACCCATGGCGAAGGCGGAGCTGACATCGGTCAGGTTGATCTTGCTGATCAGCCTCTTGTAGAAGGCGTCATAGGCGCCGATGTCGGGCACAACGACCCGCATCAGGTAATCGACGTCACCGCTCATGCGGTAGAATTCCACCACTTCGGGGAACTCGTCGATAACGGCCGAGAATTTGCGCATCCAGGCGTCGTTGTGCTCGTTGGTCTTGACCGACACGAAGACGGTGACGCCGACATTGACCTTGGCTGGATCGAGCACGGCGACGCGCCGCTGGATGACGCCGTCTTCCTCCATCTTCTGGATGCGGCGCCAGCAGGGGGTTGTGCTGAGCCCGACCTTGCGGCCGATCTCGGCCACCGGCATGGTCGCATCCTTTTGCAGAAGCGTCAGAATCTTGCGATCTATCTTGTCCAGCGCCATATCGCCCCCGCGAAATCAGATTGCCCGGAACCGGGAAATCCGCCCTAAAATTGGCGGAATAACTGCCACACCAAGGCTGGATTGGCAATAATCTTGCGCGAGGCGGCTCACTGCGCGGTCCGGCGATAGTCAGCGAAAGGGTGTCCAATCGCCCAGCCACCCCAGCATGCCCTGACCGCGCGGATGATCGTCCCGCCAGTCGGCGGGCCGCTCGAAATTGCCCGCCCAGATACCCTTGCGCGCCGCCCTGGCCTCGGCCTCCTCCCGCCAATAACCCCCCGAAGAGAGCGCGAGGCCCTCGGCCACCATGCGCGCGCCCGGATCGTCGCCGCGAGAAGTGCAACGGGCCAGCAGGCGCCCGAACCGATCGGTGTCTTCGGGTATGCAATGGATATCGCTGTCGCCCAGCAACGCGGCGAGCCGGTCGCGGGCCGCGCGGCCGCACGGCCATGGCTGGCCGGCGGCATCGCTGCATTCCTGGTTAAGTTCGGGAGCATCCAGCCCGAGCAGGCGGATGCGCGTATCGTCGAGCACAAAGCTGTCCCCATCGGCCACACGCGCCCTGCCCGCGACCGGGGGCGGCGCCGGATCGAGCCAGGCGGCGACCACTGCCAGCACCGCGAACAGGGCAATGATCAGGACCAGGCCGCCGCGGCCGGCAAAAAAGCGATAACGTCTGGATTGCCGCCGCAGGATTTCACCACCCGTTAACTACGCCATCGCTAGTGTCGGACCGTGAGCGTAGCGAAACCGTTTGTCTTTCGCATCATCGAGTAACGAGTACCAACGACAATGGCGTCCCAGTCGGCTGTCATCAACGACGTCCGTTCACAAATGGGCCGCGACAGCAAGCGCGCCGCACAGAAGACCGTGCTCGATGCGCGCCAGCGGCTTACCTCCAGTTCGGGAACACGTGCATCATTCGACTTCGAGCTGATGCACGACTATGCCGCGGCCCGCCTTGCCGCGGCCCTGCCAATTGCGGCCATCGTGGCCATTCTCGCCATCGTCGCCACATTCTGGGTGCCGCCGCTGTTCACCGCGCTGTGGGCGGGCATGGTGCTGGTCAGCCTCCTGATCCTGGTGCTGATGGCCCAGCGCTTCCGCAACAGCGATCCGGCCAGCTTCAATGCACAGCAATGGACCACCAGCTTCGTGGCGGGCGAGACCGTGTTCGGCTTGTCCTGGTCGCTGCTGGCGCTGTTCACCCTGGTGGCGAATCCGGAGACGCTGACCCCTGTCATGTTCGCCATGGTGCTGGTGAGTGTTGCGGCCAATGCCGTGGCCACCCACACCCTGCCCCCGGCGACGCTGATGAGCACGCTGCCCGTGACGGTGACGGTTTCGGCAAACCTGGTCGCCCTGGGCGGCACGCTGAACTACACGCTCGCCGCCGTGGCCGTCTGCGGACAGATCTTCTTCGTCTACCTGGCACGGCAGCTGCACGCCTCCGAACTTGAGACGATCACCCACCAGGCCGAGAAGGACACCCTGATCGCGGAACTGGAAGAGGCCCGGCACATGTCGGACGAGGCTCGCCGCCACGCCGAGCAGGCCAATATCGCCAAGAGCCAGTTCCTGGCGACGATGAGCCATGAGCTTCGCACGCCGCTCAACGCCATTATCGGCTTTTCCGAAGTGCTGAAATCGGAACTGCTCGGCCCGCACCAGGTGCCGCAGTACAAGGAATATGCCGGCGACATCCATGCGAGCGGCCAGCACCTGCTGAACCTGATCAACGAGCTGCTCGACCTCAGCCGCATCGAGGCGGGCAAGTACGACCTCAACGAGGAAATCGTCTCGCTGGTGGATATCGCCGAAGACTGCCGCCGCATGATGGAACTGCGTGCCCGGGCCAAGGGCATAGAGCTGGTCTATTCGGTGGGAGACAACCTGCCGCGGCTGTGGGGCGACGAGCGCGCCATCCGGCAGGTCGTGCTCAACCTGCTGAGCAACGCCATCAAGTTCACGCCCCAGCACGGCAAGGTCACGCTGGTGGTGACGCGCAGCGCCGATGGCGGGCAGATGGTGTCGGTGAAGGACAACGGACCTGGCATTCCCGAGGACGAGATCGAGACAGTGCTGTCCTCGTTCGGCCAGGGCTCGCTGGCCCAGAAGACTGCCGAACAGGGCGCTGGGCTGGGCCTACCGATCGTGCAGAAGATCATGGAGCTGCACCAGGGCCGGTTCGACCTGTTCTCCAAGCTGCGGTTCGGGACCGAGGTGATCGCGACCTTCCCGCGCGCCCGCGTGATGGACGCCCTGGCGCCCGTCGTGGAAAAGCGCAACAAGCTCGAGATCTATTCGGAAGCCGGCTAAATGCCATGGGTTCGCGTTAGTGCAGCATCAACTCCGTGCAGCTTATTATACTCCCCCCTGGGAGACTAAGACTTGCTCGACACTCTGCGCAGCAGCGCGATACTGTATGTGACCAGCGGCAGCGCGAGCGGGGACCAGCTTGCCCTGGCGCGTCAGACCGGTGCCACGATCGTTCGCATCGGCGAGTTGACCGCCGAGCACCTGGCGAGCGATCCCAGCCTGGTGGTGGACATCGACCTGCGCAAGATCGAACTGGTGCGCCGGCTCAAGGTCATCCTCGCCCGGCGGGGTGCAGGGTGCCGCATTTTCCTGATCGATCCAGACAGCCGCGTGACGACGGTCCACGCCAATGTGCTGGGCGGCGACTGCCTGCTGCCGCGGCCTGCGGCCGCCGACGACATCCACGGGGCGATCCGGCGGCATTTCGGCATTCATCGGGCAGGACTGGCCGACAGCGACGTCCGAGCCTCGATAGATGCCGGCGTCGATGCGCTCGGCGACGGTTTCCGAGCACTGCGATCGGACACCCAGTTCGACGCTGACGGAGCGCGCAGGGCGAGCGGCACGATTGCAGATGCGATCGACGAGATCGGCGTCGACGACTGGCTGGCGACGGTCAAGGGCTATCATATGGGCACGTTCCAGCACTGTATGCTGGTCACGGGGGTCGCCTCCGCCTTTGCCAGCCAGGCGGGCATGGGCCGAAGCGATGTGACCATGCTGACGCTCGCAGGCCTGCTGCACGATATCGGCAAGGCGGCGGTGCCGGTTGCCATCCTCGACAAGCCGGGCGCGCTCACCCACGAAGAAATGCAGGTCATCCGGACCCACCCGGTGGTGGGGCACGACTATCTCCGGCGGCGGAGCGAGTTTGCCGCCGAGGCGCTGAGCAGCGTCCGCCACCACCACGAGTATCTCGATGGCAGCGGCTATCCGGACGGGCTGAAGGCGGCCGACATAGATGATGTCACCCGCATCATCACCATCTGCGACATCTATGCCGCGTTGATCGAGCGCCGCAGCTACAAGGAAGCCAAGACGCCGGCGCAGGCGATGATCATCCTCAACGCCATGGCCGCATCGGGGAAGGTGGAAACGAGCCTCGTGCGCGAGCTGGGACGCATCATGCTGGCACGCCAAAGCGCCTAGACCGCTGCCTTGGCGCCCGCGCCTGGAAGGCCTAGTCCGACCGGCTGCTGACAGCGGCGCTTTCGAAGGTCGCCATGTTGTTGTGCAGATGAAGCGCCGTCTTGGCCAGCACGGCGGCCAACGCGGCGCCGCTCCCCTCGCCCAGCCGCATGCCCAGATCGAGCAAGCCCGTCCGGCCCATGGCCTCGAGCGCACGCGCATGACCCGATTCGGCCGAAACGTGAGCGAAGATGCAATGATCGATAGCTGCCGGATTGACGGCATGCGCGATGGCGGCGGCGGACGAGGCGACAAATCCGTCGACGATCACCGGCACCTTCTGGTGGCGGGCAGCGAGCAGGGCACCCAGCATGGCAGCGATCTCGCGCCCACCCACGCGGGCGAGGATGGCGAGGGGATGATCGAGTTCGCCGGCATGGCGCGCCAGGGCCCGATCCACCGCATCGGCCTTGCGGGTGAGGCCGGCATCGTCGACGCCGGTGCCGCGCCCGACCCAGTCAGCACCGGTCCCGCCGTAAAGGGCAGCGTAGATGGCCGCGGCGACGGTGGTGTTGCCGATGCCCATCTCGCCGATGCAGATCAGGTCAGGTTTGCCGGCCACGGCCTCCATGCCATAGGCGATGGTGGCGGCGCACATCTTGTCGTCCAGCGCGGCCTCGAGCGTGATGTCGCCGGTGGGCATTTCGAGGGCGAGTTCGAAGACGCGCAGGTTGATTTCATGCAGCGCGCAGATCTGCGAAATGGCGGCGCCGCCATTGGTGAAATTGGCCACCATCTGTGCGGTCACGTTGCGCGGAAAGGCGGAGACTCCCTGGTCGGTGACCCCGTGATTGCCGGCAAAGATGGTCACCATCGGGTTGTCGAGCCTGGGGCGGGCGCGGCCTTGCCACCGCCCCAGGAATTCCACGAGCGATTCCAGCCGGCCGAGCGACCCCGCCGGCTTGGTGAGTTGAGCGTCCCGCTCCTTGATGGCGGCCACGGCCGACTCATCGCCATCGGGCACGATGGTCAGAAGTTCGACGACATCGGCGTAGGCTGGGCTGAGGTTGGGCATGGCGGGTCCGGCGGTCTGTGTTAGGAAGGTCGGACTTGTTGCCCAACTCGGCGCCAAAAGCAATTGACCGAACCGACACCCGAACACCACCGGATCGACGCTGACATTCACGCCGCCTCCCGGCCCCAGGCGCCGGCGCCGGGGCGTGGATTGAAGGACGATTTCATCATGGCGCTGCGGCTGTATTCGCGGCTGCCCACCGGGGATTCGCCCCATGAAAGGCCCGACCTGGACCGCATTGCCATGGCCCTGCCCCTGGCCAGCGCGGCCATGGCAATCGGTCCGGCCCTGATCCTGTGCGCATGTGTGTTGGTGGGCCTGCCGAGCTACTTTGCCGCGGCCCTGGCCGTCGCGGCGATGGTGGCGGTGAGCGGGGCAATGGCCGACGATGCCCTGGCCGACGCGCTTGATGGCCTGTTCGGCGGGGCGACGCCGGAGCGGCGACTCGAGATCATGAAGGACAGCCGCCACGGCACCTATGGGGTCGCCGGGCTTTGCCTGTTCATCCTGTTGCGGGTCACGGCGCTTGGCGCCATGGCCGCGATCAACCCCCTCGCTGCGGCCGCGGTATGGCTGGCGGCCGGGGTTGCCGGACGATCGGGCGCGCTCTGGCTGCCCGTGGCATTGGGGGCCGCCAGAAAGGACGGGCTCTCGGCCAGTGCGGGGCGGCTGTCCAGGGCCAGCTTTGCCATCGGGCTGGTTTTCGCGGCGGTGCTGCTCTTCGTCCTGGCCGGTCCCTTCACGAGCCTGCTGGCGACGGGTGTGGCCGCGCTTGCCGCCATCGTGGTTATTGCCGGCTGGACGGCGCTGTGCCGCCGGCTTGTCGGCGGGCAGACGGGGGACCTGATCGGGGCGCTCGGCGCACTGGTGGAGATTGCGGTGCTGACGGCCCTGCTGCCATTTGTGTGAGTGGTCTTGAAAATGACGTGCAGAGTGACTTTATCGAAGCAGTGAACCAGGCAGCGGGGCAACCGGCATGATCTTTATCGGCGTTGCGCTGCTGGTGGCCATCGGACTGGCGCTGCTGATCAGCGCCGATGCCGGCGCGCTGGTCGGGCTGACACAGGCGCAGACGGCCCAGATCATTCCTCTGCTGGTCATCCTCATCGTCTTTGCCGGAGGCGCCTTTGCGCGGCGCCACAAGGCCCGCGAACTGCTGACCAGCGTCTTGCTGTGGATCGGCATATTCGGCATCGCCGCCCTGACCTATGCCTATCGCGACGAGATCAACGGCATGGTCGGGAGGGTGGCGGGCGAACTGCGGCCCGGCGTTGCGGTGGTGGATGCCCAGAACGGTACGGCGACGTTCCGTCGGGGCATTGGCGGTCATTTCGAGATCAATGCCACGGTCAACGGCCACACGACCCCGATGATATTCGACACCGGCGCCAGCGCCGTGGTGCTGACCACCGCTGATGCGGAAGCGGCCGGTATCGATACGGACAGCCTGCGCTACACCATCCCGGTATCGACCGCGAACGGCACCGGCCGCGCCGCCCGTGTGCGGCTTGACCGGGTCGAGGTGGGCGGTATCGCGCGCGAAGGAATTGTCGCTTTCGTGACCGAGGCGGGCGCGCTCGACACGAGCCTGCTCGGAATGACCTTCCTCGAAACACTGACGCGCTATAGCGTGACGCAGAACTCGCTCGAACTGACGGACTGACCATGCCGAGCCGGCCTTATGACGAAGCCCTGCTGCGCAGGGCATTTGCCCTTGCCCAGCGCGCACGCGAGGGGGGCGATCATCCGTTTGGCGCGGTGTTGGCCGATGCCGACGGCACGGTACTCATGGAACAGGGCAATGGGTTTTCCGCCGAGGGGAAAGACCGGACAGCCCATGCCGAGAAGCTGCTGGCAACGCAGGCAGGCAAGCGCTTCGATCTGGCAACCCTGGCCGGGGCAACGCTCTACAGCTCGGCCGAGCCATGCGCCATGTGCGCGGGCGCCATCTACTGGGCCGGGATCGGACGGGTGGTGTTCGGCCAGAGCGAACGCGGCCTCAAGGCGATGACCGGCGACAATCCGGAGAACCCCACGCTGGACCTGCCCTGCCATGTGGTCTTCGCGGCCGGGCAGCGGCCGACCGAAGTGGTCGGCCCCTTGCTCGAGGACGAGGCAGCGGCCCTGCAGGCGGACTACTGGGCCAGCCGGGGATAGGCCGCGGCGCTATACGGCCTCGGCGACCTCTTGCTGGCGGAGAGCCGCCAGCGCACGCATGAACACATCCGGGCCCGCACCGGGCCGACAGGCATCGACACTGAGTATCTGGCGGAACTGGCGGGCGCCAGCCAATCCGTTGGCCAGGCCCAGCATGTGGCGAGCTATGTTGTTGAGGCGCACGCCCTGGCCTGCCTGGTGCACGGCATAGTCGGCCATGGAGGTCATGATCGCAGGCAAGTCGGGCACCGGACGATCATCCCCGAAGAAGTGGCGGTCGACCCCGGCCAGCAGCATGGGATTGTGATAGGCCGCGCGGCCCAGCATGACGCCGTCCATGTGGGCCATGTGCCCCTCGGCGGCCTCGATCGTGTCGATGCCCCCATTGATGAACATGGGCAGCGGCGCAAAGCGGGCCCTGAGCCGATGGACGCGCGGGTAGTCGAGCGGCGGAATGGTCCGGTTTTCCTTGGGGCTCAGGCCCTTCAGCCAGGCCTTGCGCGCATGGACATAAAGAGCATCGACACCGGCGGCGACCATGGCTTGGGCGAAGCGATCAAGCGTCTCCTCGGTGTCCTGGTCGTCGATGCCGATGCGGCACTTGACCGTGACCGGCAGGTCCGTGGCGTCGCGCAGGGCGCGCACGCAATCGGCGACGAGGCCGGGCTCGGCCATCAGGCAGGCGCCGAAGCGCCCCGACTGAACACGGTCGGAAGGGCAGCCGACATTGAGGTTGATCTCGGCATAGCCGAAGGCAGCGGCCATGCGGGTCGCGCGGGCCAATTCGTCGGGGTCAGACCCGCCCAGCTGCAAGGCCACCGGCTGCTCGAAGGGATCGAAGGCGAGATGACGCACCGGATCGCCATGGACGATGGCGGCACTGGTCACCATTTCGGTGAAGAGCAGCGCGTGACGGGTCAGCAGGCGATGCAGGTAGCGGCAATGCCGATCAGTCCAATCCATCATCGGCGCAACGGAGAACCGGCGCGCGAGGGCGACGGGTGTGCTGTTGGCGGCGGTGGCGGGTGGCATCTGCATGGGGGCGACATAGTGCCTTGCGGCGCGGCGGGCAAGGGGTGGGTGGCCGGAGCCCAGCCATGCGGTGGACCAAGCTAGGGGGCTGGCTGCTCGGCTCGGCGTTGCAGCACGGCGGCAAAGAAGCCGTCTGTGTGGTGCTGGGCAGGCGTCAAGGACAGATAGAGGGGGTGAGCCGAACTGCTCATGCCCGGCATTGCCGAGACAAGCGGCACCACGGCGAAATCGGGGTGGGCCAGCATGAAGTTGACTACCTGCTCCTCGTTTTCCTCCACCAGCAGCGAGCAAGTGGCATAGACCAGCCGGCCACCGGGCCGCACCAGCCGCGCGGCACTGGCGAGAATGCGGGCCTGCAGGGCGACCACGCCGGCGAGGCCGCCCTCCGCCTCCTGCCGCCAGCGCGCATCCGGGTTGCGGCGCCAGGTCCCGGTGCCGGTGCAGGGAGCATCGACGAGGACGCGATCGAAGCCGGCCTTGTGGCGCTTGACCCAGCGGTCGGTCTCGCTGGTCAGCAGGCGGGTCTGGATATTGTGCAGTCCCGCGCGGCGAAAGCGCTCGGCGCTGCGCTTGAGGCGTCCTTCCGAGACGTCGCAGGCCACGACGTGCCCCTTGTTGGCCATCTGCGCAGCGATGGCCAGGCTCTTGCCGCCTGCCCCGGCGCAGAAGTCGACGACGCGGTCGCCTGGGCGCGCATCGACCAGCATGGCAACCAGTTGGGATCCTTCGTCCTGGATTTCGAGCTCACCGCTCTTGAGCATCGGCAGACGTGCCAATGAGGGTCGATGGTCGAGGCGAATGCCATTGGGGGCCAATGGCGTTGGGGCAGCTTCGAGCCCAAGCCCGTGCAGCGCACGGAGCATGTCGTCGCGGATGGTCTTTATCGGATTGACGCGCAGGTCCAGCGGAGCCGGCGCCAGCATGGCGGTCATCTCCGGCATGAAGGCATCGGCAAATCGGCGACGCAGCGGCTCGACAGCCCAGGCCGGGCACTCGACACGGACCTCTTCGGGCATGCCTGGGTGGTCCATGGAGTGACCTTCGAGCCTGGCGAGCAAGGCGCGCTCATGCCCCCTGAGCGGGGTGGGCGCGTGCTTCGCCCCGTTGAACAGGGCGCCAACCTCGGCAGCCCTTGCCCCCCGCAGCACCAACCAGGCCAGCAGGCGGTTGCGGTCGGAATCTGCAGCCGCATGCTGTGTCAGCCACCAGCCCAAGCGGGCCTGGTGACGAAGCAGATCATAGGCCAGTTCGAGAATATGGCCTCGATCCTCGTCGCCGATATGGCGCCGGGCCCGCAACCAGGCAGACGCCACCGCATCGGCCGGTCGGGCAACCGAGCCGAGTTCATGCATCAATTCTAGGGTGGCCTGGAGACGCGCGGAGGGAGACACGGTGGATTGGACTGAAACTGAAGCATTGGCTGCCTAGGCACAGCGCGCCTCGGCGTCAATGACGAACTGACCATGCCCTTGAGCGGGACCAGGGCCGGAGCCCTGCCCTGTCTCTTATCCCTTGACCGCTCCGCCCGTCAGTCCCGAGATGATATAGCGCTGCGCCAGCAGGAAGAAGGCTATGGCCGGCATGATCGACAGCGTCAAGAAGGCGAGAATGCGCGGCCAGTCCGAGCCATACTGGCCCTGGAACTGCATGATCCCGAGCGGCCAGGTGTACTTGGCCTCGGAGTTGAGGACGATCAGGGGCAGCAGGAAGCTGTTCCAGCTGCCGACGAAGTTGAACACACCGACCGTGGCAATGATGGGCAGGCAAAGCGGCAGGGTGAC
>CAMLOA010000007.1 GCA_946481445.1 uncultured Devosia sp.
TTCCTTGCCGGCGCCCGAAACGGACTGGTAGGTGGCCACCACGACGCGCTTGATGGTCGCCGCATCGTGCAGCGGCTTGAGCGCCACCACGAGCTGGGCCGTCGAGCAATTGGGATTGGCGATGATGTTGCCGCGCTTGGGATTGGCGAGCCAGGGCCCGAGCACGTGGCCGTTCACCTCGGGCACCACCAGCGGCACGTCCGAATGGTAGCGCCAGAAGCTCGAATTATCGATGACGATGGCGCCGGCCGCAGCGATGCGCGGGGCCCATTCCTTGGAAATGGCGCCGCCGGCCGACATGATGGCGAAATCGGTGCCGGTGAAGTCGAAGTCCTCGAGGTTCTTGGCCTTGAGGATCTTGTCGCCATAGGAGATTTCGCGGCCGATGGACCGGGACGAGGCGAGTGCGATCACCTCGTCGGCCGGGAACTTGCGCTCGGCCAGAATATTGAGAACTTCACGGCCCACATTGCCCGTGGCACCGACGACTGCGACGCGATAACCCATTGTTTGGAACTCCGGTCCCTTACCATTTTCCGCCCCCGCGCGATGATCAGCATCGCGGCCACTTGCTCTGGTGCCTCTCCCCGGCGGGAGACGACCCGGGGAAAGCCTCAGGCGGTTTTGGTAGTTTTGGTCATGACGGCAGCGGCGCCGGCGCCGTAGGGCCGGGCGATGATCAGGTCCGCAATGGCGAAAGCGCTGCGCATCGGTGACTGCTTTGGTTCAAGCCGAGCGTTTTCATACGCTCAAATGGTCAAGAGTCAATGAAATTGCGGTGTGGCCCCGGTGGAGCGAACCGGTGGGTACGCAGTGATGCATGCGGGCAACAAATCCGGTCCCTTGCGGGGCTTTATGGGACAATGGTGTTGCGATATTAGGAATTAGCCCGCGCAATGGCCGCGAGGCGGGGAGTGGCAGATGCGTTTGGCGAGTATTGTTGGCAGTCTGGTGGTGGCCGCCCTGGCGACAGGGGCGCGGGCCGAGGATACCCAGCTCTATTTCAGCCCTGATCTCATCGCCGAATTCACCGCGCCCAGCGGCTTTGACGGCCTCTATGCCGGCGTGCTGTTCGGGCCGATTTCCTCGCGCATGGGCAATTTCAATGTCGGGGGCGCCGACATCAGGGGCGAACTGGGCGGCTTCATCGGCTGGAACCAGCCGATCGCCGACGGCGTGGTCCTGGGCGGGGAAGTGCAGGCGAGCATTGCCACCGACCTGGGCAGCTCGGCCTATCTGCGCGCCATGGCGCTGGCCCGGCTGGGCTTTGCGGCCGGCGACAATACGCTGATCTACCTGTTCGGCGGCGCGGGCCGCATGGGCGAAGGCTGGGCCTTCGAGGCGGGCCTGGGCGCCGAAGTCATGGTCACCGACAGCATGGCCATCCGGCTCGAAACGGCCGGCATCGGCCAGCTCGGTCCGGTGCCCAATGGCAACAACACCCCGGCCATATCGGCCCTGCGCATTACCGGGGGCGCGCTGTGGCAGCTCGATGGCGGGCCGGGTGCCACCGGGTTCAATTCCGGCCCGGTCACCGATTTTTCCGGGCCCTATGCCGGCCTCAATATCGGCAGCCTGGCCGACCCCGAATTCAGCTTCTTCGACGATTATGGCTTCGGCTGGCATCTCAGCCGCTTCGAGATCGGCGCCCTTGCTGGCTACAATATGGTGCTCAACGACTATGTCCGCGTGGGCGTGGAAGGGCAGGCGGGCGTCAATTTCGACACGTCGGGCGATGCCGGCATGGACCTGCTGGCGCTGGCGCGGGCCGGTATCGTGCCGCTGGACGGGTTCATGGCCTATGCGGCCGGTGGCGTGGGCCTGGTCGAACAGCGCCCGGCCTATGCACTGGGCGGCGGGCTCGAATATGCACTCTGGGGCGACGCCGCCCTGCGTGCCGAGGCCCTGGTGCTGGGCCGGCTGGACGGCACGCCCGGCCAGGCCCCGGGACGCTTCCCCACCACCAAGGTGACCATTGGCACGGTGTGGCACTTCGACTAAGAGCCGGCTGACCCGCGCCGGTGCGGGCCGCCACCAGGACCGCTCATGCCTCATTTCGACGTCGTAATCCTGGGAGCGGGCGCCGCCGGCATGATGGCCGCCATCGAGGCGGGACGCCGCGGCCGCAGCGTGCTGGTGGTGGACCATGCCAGCCATGCCGGCGAAAAGATCCGCATCTCGGGCGGCGGCCGCTGCAACTTCACCAACGTCAACGCCACCATCGACAAGGGGCGTGACCGCTTCATCAGCGCCAATCCGCGCTTCGCCCTCTCGGCGCTCAGCCGCTACACGCCCGACATGTTCATCGCCCTGGTGCAGCGCCACGGCATCGCCTTTCACGAGAAGACCCTGGGCCAGCTCTTCTGCGACGGTCCGGCCACGCAGATCAACACCATGCTGCTCGACGAAATGCGGCGGGCAGGGGTGCAATTGCGGCTGGGGACTGCCATCGAGGCGGTCGACAGGACCGATGGCGGGTTCGGCCTCGTGCTCGCGGACGGCGCGGTGACGGCGCAGAGCCTGATCGTGGCGACGGGCGGCAAGTCCATTCCCAAGATGGGGGCCAGCGGGCTGGGCTACCAGCTTGCCGGCCAGTTGGGCCTGCGCGTCACCGAGACCCGCCCGGCCCTGGTGCCGCTGACATTCGAAACCGGGGCGCTGGAGAGGCTCAAGCCGCTGGCAGGCATAGCAACGGATGCGATCGTCAGCCACGGCAAGACCGCTTTCGAGGAGGCCCTGCTCTTCACCCATCGCGGGTTGTCGGGCCCGGCCATCCTGCAGATCTCGTCCTATTGGCGCGAGGGCGATGCCATTGTCATCGACCTGCTGCCGCACCGCGATGCCGGTGCAGCGCTGCGCGCAGCGCGCCAGGCGACGCCCAAGTTGCAGATTCAGACGGTCCTCGCCGGCCTGCTGCCCAAAAAGCTGGCGCAGATGCTGGGCGAGGAGCTGAACCTGCCCGGCATGATCGGGGACCTCTCCGACAAGAAGCTCGCACCGGTCGAGGCCCTGCTCAAGGCCTGGACGCTCAAGCCGGTGGGCTCGGAGGGTTATCGCACTGCCGAAGTGACGCTGGGCGGCGTCGATACGCGTGACCTCGATGCCAGGACGATGATGGCGCGCGCGGTGCCGGGCCTCTATTTCATCGGCGAGGTGGTGGACGTGACCGGCTGGCTGGGCGGCTACAACTTCCAGTGGGCCTGGGCCTCCGGCTGGGCCGCGGGTCAGGTGGCCTAGAAGCGGAAGCCGACCTTGAGGCTGAGATTGGCCCGGGCGGGAGTGCCGCAGGTGCCGAAATCGGGCAGATGCTCCACCGTGCCGATGAGAGAGGTGCCCAGCGGCAGGTTGATGCCGATGCTGCCGGCGGCCCGCAGGCCCACGCCGCAGCCGACAGTGCGGGATGGATCGCCATCGGGGGCGGTGAAGAGGCTGGACCGCACCACGCCGCCGGCCGCCACCTCTGCAAAGACTGGCAGGATGGGAGCCTGGAAGGTCCAGCTCAGGCCAGCATAGCCATACGAATCCTGGTTGCGGAAGCTGACGCTGGTGCCCAGATGCGGGCGCAGTTCGCCCAGGACGCTCCAGGCATTGAGGTCCGGCACGGTGAACAGCAGTTCGGCATTGATGTCGCTGATGCGCTGCGGATCGAGCAGGCTGGCATCGGGTGCGGTGGGCATTTCGACGCCGCGAATGCCCAGCCCCGCCCGCACTTCGGGCAGGAAGTTGAACTGGGCATGGGCCGGCAAGGCCAGGCCCAGCGCGACGAAAAGGACGATGAATCGCAGGATCGGGGCCATGATTGCCTCCACCACACCAGCCTCAATTGGCCCGCGAGCGGGTGCCTCAGGCAAGATTTGATTCAAATTGTTGCTAACCGGCGGTTAACACTAGAACCTGACGCCGAGCCGGAAGCCCAGATTGGACAGCCCGTCATTGGGGCTGCACAGGCCGCCATTGGAGGTGTGCTCATAGGCCAGGGTGGCCGTGACCGAGTCGGACAGGTTGGCGCCCACGCCGTAGCGTTCGTAGAAATTGACGTGGCAGCCGAAATTCTGCCGGCCGGGTGCCGCGCCGCTGAGCGCGCCATTGTGAACGGCGGCGCCGAACGAACCTTCAAGGTAGAACGGGGTTTCGAACAGCGGCAGCTGCCAGGTCAGGCCGAGATGGGCCATGCTGTCACGCCCGGCCAGATTGGCACTCACCCCCAGTTCGGGGCGCGGCGCGCCGATCCAGCGGAAGACGTCGATATCGGGCGAGACGAAGAGAACATCGAGGCTGACGGTCTCGAGGCGGGAGAAATTCCAGCCGGTGGGATCGGTCGGGAACAGGGCATAGTGCACGTCGGCAAAATGCAGGCCCAGCCGGACCTCGTCGACAATGTCCAGCGCCCCCGCCGAGAAGCTGTCCTGCGACCAGGACGGCGCAGCCAGCACGCCGAGCGCCAGCAGGGAGACACAGGTTTGTCCGATCAGCCTTTTCATGGGTCGGCCCAGAGTGTTGCACGGCCCGAACAAGGCTACAGAACGGGCGAGGAGTCAATGTTGGGGCGCTCTCGCTTATATCGTAATGCTACGATATAGAACCTTGTTTTCCCGCCAAGGATATTGCCGATGACCCTAGCCCTTTCCCTGCAGGACCTCGCCCCCATAGCCGAAGGCACATCGACGGCACAGGCCATGGCCGAGACCATCCTGCTGGCGCAGGAAGCCGACCGGCTGGGCTATACCCGATTGTGGTATGCCGAGCATCACGGCATGCCGTCCATCGCTTCTTCCGTGCCGGAAATCCTGATCGGCAGCGCCGCCGCCCATACAGGGTTCATCCGCGTGGGTTCGGGCGGGGTGATGCTGCTCAACCACGCACCATTGCGCATTGCCGAGGCCTACCGGACGCTCGCGGCCCTTCATCCGGGGCGGATCGACCTGGGCATCGGGAGGGCGCCCGGTGGCGACGGCTATGCCATGCGGGCCCTGCGCAGCGGCGGCGGCGAGGAATTTTCCAACTACCTGGCCGAACTGATGGCCTTCGACGAGGAGACCTTTCCCCCCGAGCATCCATTTTCGCGCGTGCCGGTTTCGCCGGGCGGCATCCGGCTGCCGCCCATGTGGCTGCTGGGGTCCTCGGGTGCCAGCGCGCAGGCCGCCGGCCAGCTGGGCATGGGCTATGCCTTCGCCGCCCATTTCAGCCACACTCCGCCCGCGCCGGCATTCGAGGCCTATCGCTACGGCTTCCGCGCCAGCGAGGCCTTTCCGCGGCCCCAGGCCATGCTGTGCGTTTCGGCCATCTGCGCGCCCACCGACGAGGAGGCGCAATACCTGTCGCGCTCTCAGGCGGTGAGCTGGGCCCTGTTCACCACCGGCGAACAGCGCAAGCTGATGAGCCCGGAGGAGGCCCATGCCCGGGTGCTCACGCCGCAACAGCAGAGCGTGATCGACCACCAGTCGACGCTCTGGATCGTCGGGTCGCCCGAAACGGTGCGCCGGACCATCGAGGAAAAGGCCCGCCAATGCGATGCCGATGAAGTGATGATCACCACCACCGTGCACAGCTATGCCCTGCGGCGCCGGTCCTATGCCCTGATTGCCGAGGCCTTCGGACTGCCGCAGCGGGCCTGAAGCCGAGGGCGCGTTAACGTCTCGTTCTTGGTGGGGGCGATAGCATCGCCGCACCTCTCGCAACGGACCCATTCATGAGCGCCGCCGCCTTCATCCTGGCCATCAATCTTTGCGTGGCCGGCATTTTCGCGACGGCCTTCGGCGTGGTGGCCGCCTATGCCCGTTCGGCAGTCGGCGCGCGCTGGCTTTCGGCGGCATACGGGCTGGGGCTGGTCAATCCGCTGCTCGAATTCATCCTGCCCATGCAGACCGATCCCCGTCCGGTGGGGATCGCCATCTTCATGACTTTCCTCGTGGCGCAGAGCCTGTGCGTCGTCGGCCTGTCCCGCCACTATCGCCTGGTGCCGCCTTGGCGGGTGCTCGGCACGCTGGTCGCCGCCTCGTTCATGGTGATCCTCGTCATCATCGACCTGCCGCGCGATTCCATGGCGCGGGCCATGCTCTACCAGGCGCCCTATTTCCTCGTGCAACTGGTGGGCGTGGCCATGGTCCTGCGCGTGAGGCACAAGCAGGCCCTCGACCTGGCGCTGCTGGTGCTGTTCGCCGGCAGCGCGCTGCAATTCCTCAGCAAGCCGCTGCTGGCGGCGGCAATCGGCTCGGGCGGCAGCGCGCAGGGATATCTCTCGTCCACCTATGCCGCCATTTCGCAGACCACGGGCGCCGTCCTGCTCATCGCCAACGGGCTGCTCATGCTGCTGATCATCGTGCGGGACGCGATGGCGGAGATGACGGCGCGGTCGGAAACCGACAAGCTGAGCGGGCTGCTCAACCGGCGCGGCTTCGAGGATCGGGCCGACAAACTGCTGGCGGCCGCCCTGCGCGCCGGCATGCCCGCCGCCGTGGTGGTCGCCGACCTCGATCACTTCAAGGCCATCAACGACAGCCATGGCCATGCCGCGGGCGACAGGGTCATCGTGGCCTTCGCCCAGGTGATGACGGCGATCGCGGACCGGCAGACCGTGCTGGGACGGCTGGGTGGCGAGGAGTTCGCGGCCTTCATTGCCGGCACCAACAGCGCGACGGCACGGCTCTATGCCGAAGGGGTCCGCAGCGGCATAGCCAGCATGTCGGTTGCCGAACTCGGGCCGCAGCGGCGGGTGAGCGCCAGTTTCGGCGTGGCGCAATTGCAGCCGGGGGACAGCCTGTCGGACCTGCTGCGGCGCGCCGACGCGGCGCTATACCAGGCCAAGAAGGACGGGCGGGACCGCGTCTGTGTCGCCCAGCCGGAAGCGGAGAGCAAAGCGGGCCAGCGCGCCCGCCGCACCGGGTCGCGCCGCCCCTAGCCTTGGGATATGGACGTCAGTTGGCCTGGCGCCGCTCCACCAGTTCGAACTCATCGGCGCCAAGATCGACCTTGAGCGCAAGTTGCTGGCGATCCAGCTCGGCCAGCCAGGCCGTCCAGGAACAGGGGCTCATGCCGTCATCCTGGCTTTCGAGCTGCGCCTTGCGCTGGCGCTGAAAGCTGAGCCTGAGCTGGGCGTGTTCCTCGCCGAAGCGGTTACGCACCCGCGCAATCGCCGGAATGCCCTTGCGATCGGTCACCCAGTTCTGGATGTCGCGATGGCGCGTGAGCGTGTGAATCTGGGACATATGTGGCCTCCCCTCCGAATTTTTTTGTCTCGTTCAACTCGACCCAACGGTGCCGGTCCTCCACCGGTTCCGCCGGGTGCGATCAACTCTGGATCAATTCAGTGACAAGCTTGAGACGCGTCATTTCCTCCGGGCTGAAATAGTAGAGCCGCTCGGGCGGCGTTTGCAGCGCATGCAGCCACAATGCCGGATCGACGCCGGTCTGGGTCAGATGCGCAATGATGCGGGCGGTGGTGGACTGGGCATCGCTCATGGCCGTGCCGGCCACGCGCAGCGCGCTCTGCGGGTCGGCGCTGAGCGCGGACGCGTAGATCTGGTGCACGCCGATGGCAGCTTCCGGGCTGGCCAGACGCTCGGCGCCGGAGGCCAGGACAATGGGGCAGGACGAGGCGCATAGCGAGCCGGCAGCGACCTTGGTGGCAAGGCCCTTTTCATGGATCAGACTGCCGATGGCGAGCGCATCCACGACCGATCCTCCAGGCGAATCGAGGACTACAGTCTGGACGTATTCGCCACGGGCGGCAATCTCGGCGGCAAAGCGGTCGGCCGAACCGGGATCGATGGTGCCGGTCAGCCTGAGCTCGCCATTGCTGCCCAGCGCGATCTCCAGCGGTTGCTCGAGCAGCTCGGGCGCGGTGGTGACGCTGGGCATCGGACCCTGATCCGGGCCATCCAGCGCCGGGGGCAGGATGGGCCGGGCGGGCATGGCCAGGGCCGCGCCCTCATTGGCGGTCAGCTCGCGATAGTCCACATAGAGGACGGAGGCCGTGCCGATCAGCAGGGCAAAGAAGGCAACGCGCAGGATGGCGCCATCCTCGAGTCCGGCGGCCCAGCGGATCAGGCCGCGATAGAAGGGGCCGTCATCGGTGGCGGCACGGGCATTGGCCTGGGTCTTCATGCCGGGCGCGGTCCATCGGTGCGCTTGCGCTGCGCCGCGTCGATGGGGGTGACGGTACCATCCTCGCTCGGCGGCGGGGCGGCCTCGGCGACCAAAGGGGTATCGACAGGCTCTGGCGCGGGCTCGCCGAGCGGGCGGGGCTGGCCGGTGGCGACATCGATGCCGGCGGCCTCCATCTTGCGGTAGAGCGACATGGCGCGGAGCATTTCGGCAGCGGTGATGGTCTCGGCCTCGGCCAGCGATTCGGAATCGCGGCGCATGGCGTCGTTGACAATCATCAGCACCAGAACCAGCACGACGGGGAGCAGGTCGATGGAAATGGCGCCGGCCCAGCTGGGGATGAAATCCTGCCAGTAGCGCAGGACGGCCTCGGCGCTGGAGAGCGGCACGAAGCGGCGCTGCGCCACGGCCGGGGTCGCCAGGATCTCGTCGGCGGCGGCGGTGAGGGCGGCGGACTGGGCGGCCACCGATGTGCGCACCGTTTCCATGACCTGGTCCTGCCGGTTGGCGAGGTCGCCCGTGCTCCCATCGGCGACGGGGGCGATGAAGCCGGCGCTGAGATCGGCGGAGGCGCGCTTGACCGAAGCGGCGACATCGGTCTGCTGCAGGGCGGCGATGACGGCGGACAGCTGCACCGCCTCGGCCTGGAAACTGTCGGCCCGCGGCTCGATGGCGCCGGGCGTGGAGACCAGTTCGCGCATGGTGGCCAGGCGCGCCGACCCCTGCTCGAACAGCTCGGTGACTTCGGCGCGGCTGCCGCTGATGGTGGCGGCCAGCTGGTTCATCTGCGCGCTCATCTGGGTGAGCAGCTGCACCACGCTGCCCGAGCCCTGGGTGCCGGTGAGGGCGCCGGTTTCGCGTTCGTCGGCGGCGAGGCCGGCAAAGCGCTCGGCGGCGCGTTCCACATCGGGCAGCAGGCTCTGGCTGGCGAGGGCATTGGCATGGGCATTGTCGAGGTCCTCGGCATAGCCCTGCAGCGTCACCGCCATATGCTGTTCGAGCGAGGCGGAGCCGGCGAGGGCGGCGGCATTGAGCCAGCTCGACATGGCGATGATCATGGCGCAGCCGATGGCCATGGTCAGGAACAGGGCCAGCCGCTGCACGCCGGAGGTGACCAGCGGCACGAAGCGGAGCATGAAGCTCCAGAAGGCGTAGATGGCCACCGAGACGGCGGCCGAATAGATGATGGCGGCGAAGAAGACGAAGGTCGCCGACCCGTCGAGCAGCCCGCGCACCCCCAGATAGGTATAGACGCCGGAGGCCAGGGCCAGCACGGCCAGGGCAAAGCGGGTCATCGTCTCGACGCCCTTGACGGTCTCGTTGAGGCGGAAGGCGTTCGGCTTGAGCTGCATGTGCGACGGACCCCGGATGTTAAGGGCACGTTAACATGGCGATGGCGGCAAGAAGTGGGCGGGCCGCGGCAGGGTTAATGACGAGGGTGTGAGGTTAGCCGTTGAGCTTGGCCATGACCTTTTCCACCCGGCGGCGCTTGCTCTCCTGCATGATCGTACCGATCCGGCCCCTGAGCACGGCCAGGAAGCCGGGCCGGGCCTCGGGCGTCAGCACGGGGGCGATGGCCTCGGCATAGGTTGGAAACTGGTTGGGGGCCGCGGTCTTGAGCCGTTCCACCAGGATGGGTACGGCCAGCGCGCCATATCCAGCGCGCGCCAGCTTGACCAGGATGGAGTTGCAATGGTCCTTGGCGATGACCGAGCCCCGGTCCGCCGCGGCGATGATGGCGGGCAGTTCGGCAACCAGCGTGGCGGCGCGCTGCTCGGCAACGGCATCGATGGCCGTCATCGCGCCCCAGACCTTGCGGTTGTTGGAGCTGCGCAGGGCTTCGAGGAAGACCGGGCACTGGGCGGCGATCATCTCCGGATCGCGGGCCCCCACTTCGTAGAGCGCCTTGAGGGCGTCACCGGCCTGGCGGGCCGGACCGCTGCGCACGGCCCCGGCCAGCTCGGCAATGGCCGCCATGTCGCGCCGGGCCACGATCTCCTCGGCCAGGGCGACATTGGGCGCCTCGTCGCGCCGGTCCATGGCGCCGGAAAGTCTGTCGAGAACGGTCATTGGCGGCCTCATTGTGAGACCTCATGGTGAGCCCGTCGAACCACGAGGTCGGGCCCACTCATATTGGCACGGCCTCATCCTTCGACAAGCTCAGGGTGAGGCCCGTTCGGGATTTCGCTCAGGCCTCGATCGCCACGTCCAGCGCCAGGGTCACCATTTCCTTGAGCGAGGTCTGGCGCTCATTGGCATCGATCTCTTCCTTGGTGATCAGGCAATCGGTCATGGTGCAGATGGTCAGGGCGCGAACGCCAAAGCGCGCGGCCAGGGTATAGAGCGCGGCGGCCTCCATCTCGACGCCGATGACGCCATGGTCGGGCAGCTTGTCGTAACCGGCAAAGCCGTCGGCATGGTAGAAGATGTCGGAGGAGAGCATGTTGCCGGCGTGATAGCGCATGCCGGCGGCCTCGGCCTTTTCGGCGGCGGCGCGCAGCAGGCCGAAATCGGCGATGGGCGCGAAATTATAGGCGCCGAAGCGGTCGCGCACGATGGCGCTGTCGGTGGAGGCCGCCTGCGCCAGGATGAGATCGCGGACCTTGACCCTGGCATTGAGCCCGCCGCAGGTGCCCACGCGGATCAGGGTCTTGAGCCCATAGACGTTGATCAGCTCATGCACATAGATCGACAAAGAGGGCTGGCCCATGCCGGTGGCCTGCACCGAAACCTTGCTGCCCTTCCAGGTGCCGGTATAGCCCAGGCAATTACGCACCGAATTGACCAGCTTTGCGTCCTCGAGGAAGGTTTCGGCGATCCACTTGGCGCGCAGCGGATCGCCCGGCAGCAGGACGGCCTCGGCATAGTCGCCCGGCTTGGCATGGTTATGCGGCGTCATCGGTCTTCTCCCTCGAAAAATTTGTCCAGTTGGTCAAATCAATGCCATTGCGCGGGCCGCACTGCAACCATGCGCGTCCCAGCGTCTTGACCTCGACATGTCAGAGGTCCATTTACGCTGCCGAATTCGGGAGAGAACGCCAATGGTCGCCAAGATCTTCATCGACGGGGAAGCCGGAACCACGGGTCTGCAGATCCGCGAGCGCCTGGCGGGCCGGCGGGACCTCGAAGTGCTCTCCATTGCCGCCGACAAGCGCAAGGACCTGGACGAGCGCAAGCGGCTGCTCAACGCGGCCGATGTCGCCATCCTCTGCCTGCCCGACGATGCGGCCCGGGAAAGCGTCAGCCTGATCGAGAACGACAGCACGCGGGTGATCGACGCCTCGACCGCCTATCGCGTCGATCCGGACTGGGCCTATGGCTTTGCCGAAATGGAGGCCGGGCAGGGCGCGGCCATCGCCAATGCACGCTTCGTCTCCAATCCGGGCTGCTGGCCGCAGGGCCTGATCGGTGCGGTCCGTCCGCTTGTCGCGGCAGGGTTGCTGCCGGCCGACTACCCGGTCTCCTATAACGGCATTTCCGGCTATACCGGTGGCGGCAAGCAGATGATCGCCGAATATGAGGCCGCCGGGGCCGGGGCCAGCCATTTCATGGCCTACGCGCTGACCTTCAACCACAAGCATCTGCCCGAAATGACCCGGTATGCCGGGCTGGCTTCGGCGCCGCTCTTCGTGCCGACCGTGGGCGATTTCGCGCAGGGCATGACCACCTTCGTGCCGCTGCAGCTGGGACAACTGGCCAAGGTGCCATCCGGCCGTGACCTGCACGCGGCGCTGGCCGACCATTATGCATCGATCGAGGACAGCTTCGTGGCCGTTGCCCCGTTCGACCCGGAGCTGAGCAAGACCGCTGCGCTCGACCCGCAGGCGCATAACGGCACCAATACGCTGACGCTGCATGTGTTTGCAAATGATGCGCGGGCACAGGCGGTGATCTGCGCGGTCTATGACAACCTGGGCAAGGGGGCGTCCGGCGCGGCGGTGCAGAACCTCAACCTGATGCTGGGCGTGAGCGCCAGGGAGAGCCTGGCGGCCTGACCGTCCTTCCGGTGGCACCGCCCTCCCCCTCGTAGGGAGGTGGCTCCGAAGGGGCCGAGTGGCGGTCTCGTCCATTTTCCGGTGCAAGTGGCCTACCCCCACTCTTGATCCCTCCCACAAGGGGGGACGACTGAGACATTGGCGCCCCCCGGTGCGGTTAAATCGCCTGGGGCGTACCCAAGAGTACGCTTCCGACTTGACCCCAACACCGCTTTGCGCGAATAGCCATGCAAAGCGAGGTTTCCTCATGGACAAGTTCACCACCCTGACCGGTGTCGCGGCACCCCTGCCGATCATCAATATCGACACCGACATGATCATCCCCAAGCAATACCTCAAGACCATCAAGCGCACGGGGCTCGGTTCGGCCCTGTTCAGCGAGATGCGCTACAACGAGGATGGTACCGAGAATCCGGACTTCGTGCTCAACAAACCGGGCTATCGCAAGGCCACCATCATCGTGGCGGGCGACAATTTCGGCTGCGGCTCGAGCCGTGAGCATGCGCCCTGGGCGCTGCTCGATTTCGGCGTGCGCTGCGTGATCTCCACCAGCTTTGCCGATATCTTCTACAATAACTGCTTCAAGAACGGGATCCTGCCGGTCGTGGTTACCCCGGAGCAGCTCAAGCTGCTGCTCGACGATGCGGAGCGCGGCTCCAACGCGACGCTGACCGTCGATCTCGAGGCCCAGACCATCCGCGGTCCGGATGGCGGCACCATCCATTTCGACATCGACCCCAGCCGCAAGCAGATCCTGCTCGAAGGGCTGGACGACATTGCCGGGACGCTGAAATCCGACCCGTCCATCACCTCGTTCGAGGGCAAGATGGCGGCGGAGCGCCCCTGGCTCTAGGCACACTCGGCTTCGCGCCGGACAAAAAGGCAAAAGACATGGTTCAGCGCGTTTCCACCGGTTCTCCCTTCGAGGCCACTTTCGGCTATTCCCGCGCCGTGCGGCACGAGGACACCGTCTATGTGTCCGGCACGACCGGCTATGACTATGCCACCATGACCATGCCGGATGATGTGGGCGTGCAGGCCGCCAATGCGCTCAACACCATCGACAAGGCGCTCAAGGAGGCTGGCTCGTCGATCCAGGACACCGTGCGCGTGGTCTACTATGTCGGGGATCGCGCCGACGTGGATGCGGTGGTCAAGGCCGTCGGCCCGGTGTTCAAGGATATCCGTCCGGCGGCCTCCATGCTCATCGTGCAGATGATCGAGCCGGGCATGAAGATCGAGATCGAAGTCACCGCCCGCATCGGGGCGGCCAACAGCTAGGCAATCGCGGCCCATGGACATCGTGCTCAAACTCGACCCCGACGGAGCCGATGTCGAGCCGATCCTCAATGGCCTGATCGCCTATAACAAGGCGATCGGCGGGCCGACCGGCTTCCAGCCTTTCGCGGTGCTGCTGCGCGAGCCTGCCACAGGGGCGGTGGTGGGCGGACTGAGCGGCCGCGCCATCTATGACTGGCTCTATGTCGAACTGTTCCATGTGCCCGAGGCCCTGCGCGGCCAGGGGCATGGGACCCGGCTCATGCAGGCCGCCGAAGACTTCGCCCGCCAGCGCGGCCTCGACGGC
This sequence comes from uncultured Devosia sp., assembly GCA_946481445.1. Next base: position 13,684 of record CAMLOA010000007.1, read on the forward strand.
ATCTGGCTCGATACCTATTCGTTCCAGGCGCGGCCATTCTATGAAAAGCTGGGCTTTACCGTGTTCGGCACGATTGACGGGCATCCCAGGAATGGCCAGCGCTTCTTCCTGCAGAAGCGGCTGCGGCCATGACCGGCCGCCAGATCGCCCTGGTGCTGCATGCCTTGCTGCTGATCGGCGTGCTCAGCGTGCTGGTGCCCGTGTTCACCCGCTGGCATCCGCAGCTGGGCTACCTGCTGGCCCTGTCGGTCTATTGGCTGGGCTTCTGCCTGCCGGTCATCGCCATCCATGCCTGGAAGCGGCATGACGGGCGGCTATTCTCCGAACGGCTGGCCTGGCGCGACTGGTTCGTGCCGCTGCTGCTGCTGGCGCAGGTGACCCTGGTGGCGCTGGCCGGGGTGGTGCCGCATACCGCCATCCTCACCACGAACGGGGCCATGCTGGCGGCCGGAACGGCGCTGATCAACGGCCCGCTGGAAGAAGTGGCCTGGCGCGGCGGCTTCATGACCACGTTCCGCGACCGGCCGCGACTGGGATTCTGGCTGGGCTGGGCGCTGTTCACGGCCTGGCACATGCCACTGGCGCTCAGCCACGGCATCGTCTTTGCCGGCGGCTGGCCAGCGCTGGTGGGCGGAGCGGCCGTGCTGGGGCTGCTGTGGAGCTGGATCGCCTGGCGAACCGGCTCGGTCTTCTACGTGGCCATCGCCCATGCCCTGACCAACGCCCTGGCCTTCTGGGTGCTCTACGACAGCAACGGCTTCGTGTGAGGCGTGGCGCGGTGGCAGCCTGGCACGGTGCCGGGCTGCCACTGCGCCACAAGGGTGGTCAGCGGACGGCGATGCCCACGGACGTGATCACGTCCTGCACATCGGGCACGCGTTCGTCGGGCGTGGCCGCACCGAAGACCAGGCCCGGCCGGACCACCATGGGCGTGGGGAAGATCTTGTCGCACTGGTCCATGCCCGAGCTGGCGCAGGACTGGGCATGATTGCCCTTGTTGCAGTCGGCAATGACCAGGTCATAACACTCGGCCAGGGTGCTGACGCCGGCATGGGCCTGGGCAACGCCCACCACGGTCATGGTGGCAAGGGTGGCGATACGGATCAGTTTCATCATTTGGTCGTCTCCTCGTTTGGGCCGGCTGCATGCCGGCGCTGATGGGTGGGTTTTGCCCGGACGGGCTTGAATGCCTTCTGATCCGCCCATTCAGTGGACGTTCAGCGCGCCAGCGGTCTTGCGCGCCCGCCCGAAATGCCGCTATGTGCGGCCCAGCAAGGCGTAACCACCAGTACGGCGAGGACCGACATGGCCACCCATTCCCTTTTCCTTCTGCCCGGCGACGGCATCGGCACCGAGATC
>CAMLOA010000008.1 GCA_946481445.1 uncultured Devosia sp.
GCTGATCGTCAATTCCAAGCTCGGCAAGGTCATGGTTGCCATCCGCGACGCCGAGAGCCGCACCCGCTTCCTCGGTTACCGCGTCGACAATGTGAAGGTCTTCGCCTTCACCGTTTCGGCCATCATGGCGGGGATTGCCGGCGCCCTCTACGTGCCTCAGGTGGGCATCATCAACCCGTCCGAATTCGATCCCGCCAACTCCATCGAAGCGGTCATCTGGGTTGCCGTTGGTGGACGCGGCACGATCATCGGCCCCATCATCGGCGCCATTCTGGTCAATGCCGGCAAGTCCTATTTCACCGGCGTGCTGCCCGATTGGTGGCTGTTCGCGCTGGGCGGGCTCTTCGTCTTCGTCACCCTGTTCCTGCCCAAGGGTATTGTTGGCCTCTATGGCCAGTTGACGGCCAGGCGCCGCCAGCGGGTCGGCCCCAAGACAGCCTCGCATGACGCCGAGGCCGGCATCGACCCGGCCACCGAAGTCAAGCCGGCGGAGTAGCGCTCATGAACGACAAGCTCGGCACCATGCTCTACCTCGATGGCGTCTCGGTTTCCTTTGACGGGTTCAGGGCCATCAACAAGCTCTCCCTGGTCGTGCGTCCGGCCGAAATGCTGGCCATTATCGGTCCCAACGGCGCCGGCAAGACCACCATGATGGATATCATCACCGGCAAGACCCGGCCCGATGACGGGCAGGTTCTGTTCGACGGCCGCACCGACCTTACCAAGATGGACGAAGCCGCCATCGCCAACCTGGGCATAGGCCGCAAGTTCCAGAAGCCCACCGTGTTCGAGAGCCACACGGTTTGGGACAATATCGAGATGGCGTTGAAGAAGCCGCGCGGCGTGTTCCGCACCCTCTTCTACGCCGCAGATGACGCCGACATCGCCCGGATCACTGAAATCCTGGAAACCGTCCGCCTCATCGCCCGCAAGGATGAACTGGCCGCCAATCTCAGCCACGGGCAGAAGCAGTGGCTGGAGATCGGCATGCTGCTGGCGCAGGACCCCAAGCTGCTGCTCGTCGATGAACCCGTGGCGGGAATGACCGACAGCGAGACCGAGGAAACTGCCAAGCTGCTCAAGCAGATCGCCGAGACACGCTCGGTTGTCGTGGTGGAACATGACATGAGCTTCGTGCGTGCCCTGGGCTCCCGCGTCACATGCCTGGCCGAAGGATCGGTTCTTGCCGAAGGCAGCCTCGACCAGGTCAGCGCCAATCCGGTCGTCATCGAAAGGTATCTGGGACGATGAGCACCGCCCTCTCCATCCGCGGCATGGATTTGCACTACGGTGCTGCGCAAGCCCTGAAATCGGTTTCCATCGACTGCAAGCCGGGCAAGATAACGGCAGTGCTCGGCCGCAATGGCGTTGGCAAGTCCTCAACGCTTCGGGCCATAACGGGCATAAACGCGATCACCGCGGGCGAAATTACCTTTGGCGAAGACGTGCTGAGGAAGTCGCCACCCTACAAGCGGGCGCGCATGGGCATCGGCTATGTGCCGCAGGGCCGCGAGATCTTCCCGCTCCTCACCGTCAAGGAAAACCTCGAAACCGGCTATGCGGGCCTGGCCCGCGCCGATCGCAACATCCCGCCTTACATCTTCGAGCTGTTCCCGGTGCTGCAATCCATGCTCGGCCGCCGGGGCGGCGACCTCTCGGGTGGCCAGCAGCAGCAACTGGCCATTGGCCGCGCGCTGGTCACCCGACCCAAAGTCCTCGTCCTGGACGAGCCCACCGAGGGTATCCAGCCGTCCATCATCAAGGATATCGGCCGGGCGCTGCAATTCCTGCGCGACGAGAAGGGCATGACCATCCTGCTGGTGGAACAGTTCCTCGATTTCTGCCGCGAAATCGCCGACGACATCTACGTCATGGATCGCGGCGAGATTCAGCATGCAGGTCCGGCCAGCGACCTGGACCTGCCCGATGTCCGCCGTCATCTCATGGTCTGAACAAAAACGCCCGGCCGAAGCCGGGCGTTTCCGTGCGTTCCGATTGGAACAGTTACATGGCAGCGTCGACGAGGCCGGCCTCGACACAGGCTTCGAGCGTAATGGTCTCGAGGTCGATCGTGGTCAGGGCGTCGGCAGCTTCGCTGACCGCCGCGGCGTCATCGGTTTCGGTATTGGCGTCGGCCGCGCTGGTGGTTTCGTCAGCGTCGCTTTCCGCGGGCTGGGTGCTATCGGTAGCGCCATCCTTGTCGGCGGCAAGCTTGAGCTGGTCGCAGCGCTCCTGCACCGCGGGAAGCTCGTCGGCGGGCACCTCGGCGCCATTCAACATGGTCTGAGCAAAAGCGGAACCGCTGAGGGTGAGGGCAGCAGAAAGGGCAATGGCGGAAACAATCGATTTGACGTGCATTTTTCTGACTTTCTGAAAATCTCTTTGAAAGAGCGTGTGCTCGCTGGGGGAATGCATCTCCGTGCAAATCGTTGCGGCTTCTGAGATTTGTGATCGACCCGTCCCTATGCAGCGCGCCCGGGGTACAGGTGCTATCGCCACCAAGCAGCGTGATGGCGCGACAAGGCTGGCGCAGCTCTATCAGGACGGTTGCGCCAAGATCAGGCTGCCCCATACCCATTCCGGCGCGCTCGACGCCGTGCTGATCAATACGGCAGGGGGTCTGACCGATGGCGACCACATGGCCTGGTCTGCCGATCTGGCGCCTGCAGGCCGCATGGTCCTGACGACCCAGGCATGCGAGAGGGTCTACCGCTCGCTGGGCGGTCCTGCCCGGGTGGAGACGCGCCTGACAGTGGGGCAGGATGCCCACCTGGACTGGCTGCCCCAGGAGACGATCCTGTTCGCATCGAGCCATCTCGACCGCCGCATCGAGATCGACCTGGCCCCCGGTTCCAGCCTGACGGCTGTCGAAGCCATCTTGCTCGGCCGTGATGCGATGGGCGAGGTGGCGATGGACGCTCGCCTGCGCGATGTCTGGCGCGTCCGCCGCGACGGACGGCTGCTGCATGCCGAGGCAACCCACCTCCACGGGACCCCGTCCGAGCGCAATGGCCTGTCCCTGCTGGCGGGTCGCCGGGCCTTCGCCACCATTCTTCATGTGGCGCCCGGCATCGAGCATTGCACGCGCCAGCTGGCCCGCATTCGCCAACATCTGCCCGTCGACGACGATCGCATTGCCGCAAGCGCCATCGGCGAGCGCCTCGTCATCCGGGCCCTGGCCGAATCCGGGCTTGCGCTTCGCCGCCTGATCGTTCCAATTCTGACGCAGCTTTCCGGCGCCGGCACCCTGCCCCGCCTCTGGCACCTCTAGGACGCATTCGCATGAACCTGACCCCGCGCGAAAAAGACAAACTGCTGATCGCCATGGCGGCCATCGTCGCCCGCAAGCGCCTCGAGCGTGGCGTCAAGCTCAACCACCCCGAGGCCATAGCCCTCATTACCGACTTCGTCGTCGAGGGCGCCCGCGACGGCCGCCCGGTGGCCGAACTCATGGAGGCTGGCGCACACGTCGTCCGCCGCGACCAGGTCATGGATGGCATTGCCGAGATGATCCACGACATCCAGGTCGAAGCAACCTTCCCCGACGGCACGAAACTCGTGACCGTCCACGAACCGATCCGGTGAGGCATCATGATTCCAGGCGAAGTCATTCCGAAAGCCGGCGATATCGAGCTCAACGTGGGCGCGCCGCAGATTGTCCTCGAGGTGGCCAACACGGGCGACCGGCCCATCCAGGTCGGCTCGCACTACCACTTCTACGAAACCAATGCCGGCCTCAGCTTCGACCGTGACAAGGCGCGCGGCATGCGGCTCGACATAGCCGCCGGCACGGCGGTGCGCTTTGAACCGGGGCAAACCCGCGAAGTGCGCCTCATCCCGCTGGCCGGCAACCGCGTCGTCTATGGCTTCCGCCAGCAGATCATGGGCGCGCTCGACTGACGCTTGAACTGCCCATCTGGGCACGCCTTGCCGGGCCGGCGATCGCATTCGAGGTTCCTGCTGCCTACCTCGCGACGTACAGCACCTTCCGCTAGCGGTGGCGCCCGCGCCGGAACTGGTCTATGCAGCGCGGATCAACGTTTCGGACCGGGCCCATGACCAAGGAAGAAGACTTCAAGATCCGTTTTGCCGCCGTGTTGCAGGACCTGCAGCAGAACGGATCCAAGGATGCCGAGGCCATGTTGCTGCTGGGGAGCCTCGCCAACGATCTTGCCGGCAACCTGAAGACCACGTCCTGGACGGGTGCAAAGTCGAGGGTGTCCGGCAAGAGCTACGAAACGCTGTTGCATGCCTTCGAGAGCCAGGGCACCGAGCACCATGCCGCCGGGCGCAAGAAGCACGCCTATGCCATCCAGGTCCTGGCCGTTTCTCTGGTGGCGGCCACCCAGCGCAACGACCCGCAGATGGCAGCCGGCGAGGCGCTGCTGGACCAGATCATCGACTATACCGTCGCTGTCTACCGCAAGACCCGCAAGGCGAACTGACGCACCTTCCGGCGAGCGTGGTGGGTGGCCGGCAGCCGCAGAGCGATGCCCGCAATTCCGGCATCCTGCCGCTTTGTTGAGCACTGCCCAACAGGCGGCCGGAATCTGCCCTTCCGCCCCTTGCAAGGCCGCGGGAAGCGCGACAAAGTCGGCGAGAAGCCACACGCTCCGACCCTTCTCAGCCTCTGGATCGCCATGCCCGCACGCATCTCCCGCGCCACCTATGCCGACATGTATGGCCCCACGACCGGCGACCGCGTCCGGCTGGCCGATACGGACCTGATCATCGAGGTGGAGAAGGACTTCACCACCTATGGCGAAGAGGTCAAGTTTGGCGGCGGCAAGGTCATCCGTGACGGCATGGGCCAGTCGCAGCGCACCCGGGGCGAGGGCGCGGTGGATACGGTCATCACCAACGCCCTGATCGTGGACCATACCGGCATCTACAAGGCCGATATCGGGCTCAAGGACGGGCGCATCCATGCCATTGGCAAGGCCGGCAACCCCGACACGCAGCCCGGCGTCACGATCATCATCGGCCCCTCGACCGAGGCCATCGCCGGTGAAGGCAAGATCGTGACCGCCGGCGGCATGGATGCACACATCCATTACATCTGCCCCCAGCAGATCGAGGAAGCGCTGATGAGCGGCGTGACCACCATGCTCGGGGGCGGCAGCGGCCCCGCTCACGGCACGCTGGCAACGACCTGCACCGGCGCCTGGCACATTCAGCGCATGATCGAGAGCTTCGACGCCTTCCCGATGAACCTGGCGCTGGCCGGTAAGGGTAACGCCGCTCGCCCCGAGCCTTTGGCCGAAATGATCCTTGCGGGCGCGTCCTGCCTCAAGCTGCATGAGGACTGGGGCACCACCCCCGCCGCCATCGACAACTGCCTGTCCGTCGCCGACGATTACGACGTCCAGGTGATGATCCACACCGACACGCTCAACGAGAGCGGCTTCGTCGAGGACACGATCGGCGCCTTCAAGGGCCGCACCATCCACGCCTTCCACACCGAAGGCGCCGGTGGCGGCCACGCCCCCGATATCCTGCGCGTCGCAAGTCTGCCCAACGTCATCCCCTCGTCGACCAACCCGACGCGGCCCTACACCGTCAACACCATTGCCGAGCATCTGGACATGCTCATGGTGTGCCACCACCTGTCGCCGTCAATTCCCGAGGACGTTGCCTTCGCCGAGTCGCGCATCCGCAAGGAAACGATCGCCGCCGAGGACATCCTGCACGACATGGGCGCCCTGTCGGTCATCTCTTCCGACAGCCAAGCCATGGGCCGGGTCGGCGAAGTGCTCATCCGCTGCTGGCAGACCGCCGACAAGATGAAGAAGCAGCGCGGCCGGCTGGCACAGGAAACCGGTGACAACGACAATTTCCGCGTCCGGCGCTACATCGCCAAATACACTATCAATCCAGCCATCGCCCACGGCATGAGCCAGCACATCGGCTCGGTGGAGGTGGGCAAGCGCGCAGACCTCGTTCTCTGGTCGCCCGCCTTCTTCGGCGTGAAGCCGGAAATGGTGCTGCTCGGGGGTTCGATTGCCGCCGCCCCCATGGGCGACCCCAACGCGTCGATCCCCACACCGCAGCCCATGCACTACCGCCCCATGTTCGGCGCCTATGGCAAGCTGGTCACCAATTCCTCGGTGACCTTCATCTCCCAGGCTGCCCATGATGATGGTCTTCGTGGCAATTTGGGCGTCGCCAAGCAATTGCTGCCGGTCACCAATACGCGTGGCGGTATTGGCAAGGCGGCAATGATCCACAATTCGGCGACGCCCGACATTCGCGTCGATCCCGAGACCTACGAAGTCAGGGCCGACGGCGAATTGCTGACCTGCGAACCCGCGACTGTGCTTCCCATGGCGCAGCGTTATTTCCTGTTCTAGCGGAGTGCATGTTCGTGTTATGTTCTTCCCGACTCGGGAGGGACGTTCATGCAAGGCACAGTCTGCCTGGTGACAGGCGCAAGCCGCGGAATTGGCCGGGGTATCGCCCTGGCACTGCTGGCGGAGGGCGCTGACGTTCATGTCACGGCGCGCACGGTGACCGATGCGCAGGCCGCCGTGCATCCGCAGCGCGAAGGCTCGCTCGATGGCTTGCGGCGCGAGGCCTCAGCCTTGCCCGGCAGGCTCACCGTGCATGTTTGCGACCATGCCGACGACGCCCAGACCGAGCGTGCCGTGGCCGGCGCAATCGCGGCCTCGGGGCATCTCGACATCCTCGTCAACAATGCCTGGCCGGGCTACGAGAACATGGTCGAGGGAAATGACTTCACGTTTCCGCGCCCCTTCTGGGAGCAACCCATGTGGCGCTGGAACGGCATGATCGACGTGGCCCTGCGGGCCGCCTTCGTCGCCTCCCGCGCCGCCGCGCCCTCGATGGTTGCGCGCCAATCCGGGCTCATCGTCAATATCTCCTTCTGGGCCGCCCAGCGCTATGGCGACAACGTCATCTATGGCATCGCCAAGGCGGGGGCCGACAAGATGGCCGCCGACATGGCCCACGAGTTGCGCGCCCACAAGGTCGCGGCGGTCGCAATCTATCCCGGCCTGGTTCGGACCGAGGCAGTGATGCGCAATGCCCAGTATTTTGACATGAGCAACTCCGAATCCCCTCAATTCATTGGCCATGTCATTGCCGCACTGGCCCGCGACACTGCCCTCATGGACAAGTCGGGCCGGGTGCAGGTCGCGGCCGCCCTGGCGATCGAATACGGCATTGCCGATATCGATGGCCGCCAGCCGATCCCGCTGACTCTGCATGGCTAGTCCGGCACTGGACATTTGGCCAATGGCCGGGAGGCGCCTGTTGCGATAGCGTCGAGCGATGGAGCACCGCGCTTGATCTATGTTTTGACCACGTATCATCTGCGTCCGGGTAGGCTGGAGGCCTTCGTGGCGCCTGCCTATGTCCTCATCGATACAGCCCGGCGCAGCGAGGGCTGCCTCTACTTCGACCTGCATGCCAGTGTCACCGATCCGGACCGGGCCCTGTGCCTGGAGCGCTGGGCCGACGCCCAAGCCCTGGCCAAATCACTGGAATCAGAGGCAAGGGCAGTGTTTGGCCGTGCCAGTGCCAACTACGTGCTGTCGTCACGCACGGAAATCATCCATCCGGACAGGGTCGAAAGCGTCTGACCAAACTTTCGCCGCGAGGCGATGCTGCCATCCCACCCATCCACCGGAGACAGCCATGACCGCCACACCGACCACCGCCGCCATTGCCGTTGCCATTGCCGCAGCCCTGTTCGCGCCGCCCGCATTGGCCGCCGGGTCCAGCCTGCAACTGCAGCTTTCGACCGACGGGGACTTCGAACGGCGCACCGTCAGCTACGATTGCGGGACCGAAGCGCCCCTGGTGGTCACCTATCTGAATGCCGCGCCCAACTTCCTGGCCATGCTTTCCGTACCCGATTCCGCCGACCCACTCGTCTTTGCCGCGGTCATCTCCGGATCAGGCGCCCGGTACGCGGCCGGGCAGTGGGTATGGTGGAATGACGGCATCGACGGCAGCCTGTATGACGCCACGCTTGGTGAGGATGCGGAGGCCGTCCTCGCCTGCAGCGAGATCAACAACATCCCCTGACAGCTGCGTCGCCTTTCGCCGGAAAGGGTTGGCCTTGCCCTTCACCGGGCGCACCTGACGGGCTAAGGTTGTCGGCAAGGTTGGGAAGCCTTTGATCGTCGGGTCCGCCCGGGACTATTTCATGTTGCGTGCCGTAGCCATCCTGCCGCCGGAACACGGCCAGGGTATTCCTTTCGATGTCATCGTCCTCGAGCATGACGAGCGCCGCTTGCGGCGCAAGCTGCTGGTGCTCCAGCATGGTGGAGAAGTGATGGTGGATCTACCCCAGACTGTGACCCTGGCCGACCGCAGCGTCCTGCAACTGGAGGATGGGCGATTGGTGGAAGTCATCGCCGCCGACGAGCTGCTTTATGAGGTTCGCGCCGGGTCGGCAGCCCACCTCGTCCGTCTTGCCTGGCACATCGGCAATCGGCACACCTCGGCTCAACTGGAGGATGGCCGCATCCTCATCAAGCGCGACCACGTGCTCAAGGCCATGCTGGAAGGATTGGGCGCCACCGTGACGCCGGTCCGCGAACCCTTTGACGCCGAGCATGGCGCCTATCACAGTCACGCCGAGCACGGCCACGCGCTGCTGGCCCGATGAGCGCACTACCTGGGCTGCAGAAGCTGTTGACCTGGATGTCTCCCGCCTTTCCGGTCGGCGCGTTTGCCTGGTCCGCAGGTCTGGAAGCGGCGATCGTTGCGCGCGCCGTGCACGATCGGACAACGGCCCAGTCCTGGATCGAGGGCCTCCTGCATCATGGCGGACTGCGCAACGATGCCATCGTGCTGGCCCATGCCTATTGGGCAGCCTCCGATCCTGTTGCCATCCAGGACCTGGCCGACCTTTGCCTTGCTCTGGTCCCGGCGCGAGAGCGGCATGAGGAGTCCACGATCATCGGCGCCGCATTCATCAGCGCCGTTCGCGCCTGGCCTGATGCCGTTGTCGATACCCTGCCCCAACCCTGTCCCTACCCGGTTGCCGTCGGAGCGATAGCGGCCGCCCACGGCATCGGTCTCCCCGACACGCTCCTCGCCTGGTTGACGGCCGGGGTCCATGCCCAGGTTTCGGTGGCGGTGCGGCTGGTGCCCATCGGCCAGAACGACGGCCTAGCCATCATGGCCGCCCTGGAGCCGGCCATCGCGGCCACGGCCGCGCTGTGCCAGCATGCCGCACTGGACGATATTGGCGCGGTGGCCTACGCGGCGGATATTGCCCAGATGGCCCACGAAACCCAGACCACGAGAATCTTTCGCTCATGAGCATGCTCATCGCCGCCTTCATGTTCATTGCCCTGCTGGCCGTTTCGACCGCACACTTCCTCTGGTCGATTGGACGCACCTGGCCGATCCGCGACGAAAAGCTGCTGGCGCAGACTGTGGTCGGTTTCCGGGATATCGAACGCATGCCGCCGCGGCTGGCCTCGTTTGCCGTCGCCCTCGCGACACTGGCCGCCGGCATCCTTGCCCTGTCGCTGGCCGATCACGATAGTGGCGGCCTGCCCCTGACCCTCGTCGGCCTGCCACTGGCCGCCGTCTTCCTCGCCCGAGGCGCAATCGGTTACACTGCGTGGTGGGCAGACAAGACTCCGGAACCCAATTTCCGGCTGAACGACCGGCGGGTTTATTCACCGCTCTGCCTGTTCCTGGGCGCCGGTTTTGTCGCTCTCGTTATTCTGAGGCTGCTATGAAATCCATCAACGGACCTCTGCGTATCGGCATTGGCGGCCCCGTCGGCTCCGGCAAGACCACGCTGTGCGAAATGCTGCTCAAGGCCATGCGCGAGCGCTATTCCATGGCCGTCGTCACCAACGACATCTACACGCGCGAGGATGCGCTCATCCTGGCGCGCGTGCAGGCAATATCGGAAGATCGCATCGTGGGCGTCGAAACCGGCGGATGTCCCCACACGGCCATCCGCGAGGATGCCTCCCTGAACCTGGCCGCCATCGATGAACTCAACCGCAAGTTTCCCGATCTGGACATCATCCTGATCGAGAGCGGTGGCGACAATCTCGCAGCGACCTTTTCACCCGACCTGGCCGATATCACCATCTATGTCATCTCGGTGGCCCAGGGCGAGAAGATCCCGCGCAAGGGCGGCCCGGCCATCTCCCGCTCCGACCTTCTGGTGATCACCCACACCGACCTGGCCCCCTATGTCGGGGCCAGCCTGGACGTCATGGAGCGCGATACACAAAAGGTTCGCGACGGCCGCCCTTACGTCTTCACCGACCTCCTTCGCCGCGAAAGCCTCGACCGGATCATTGCCTGGATCGAAAAGGCCGGCGGCCTCAACGACGCGCAGGCCGCGGAGTAGGGACCGGCCCGCAAGTGTCATCCTTCAGGGCAACAGACCTGTTGCTGGCCGCCGAAAGGTTGCGGCGCGCAAGCGATCTTCAGGGCTCCAATCAGGGGAACTGCGGGTGACCACCATTCTCCGCATGCGCAAGCACCTCGCCGCGCCCGTGGCCTTGCCCGTCTGGCCGAGCGGCGCGCGCCCCGTCCCGGTCGCCGAAACCTCCATCGTTGCGCTCCATGCCATCCTGGTCGCCGCCTACGCCAATGGCTTCGGCTCGGTCCCGTCCTCGCCCGACGCCTGGTGGAGCTCCATCACGGCCGATAGCGAGTTCGACCAGGCGCTGGTCTTCGTTGCCGCCGACACTGCAGGCGCACCCGTCGGCCTTGCACAATGCTGGACTTCAGGCTTCGTCAAGGATCTCGCCGTGGTGTCGCAATGGCGCGGCAGGGGCATTGGCGACGCCCTGCTCGCCGAGGCCTTCGCCGCCTTCCGCGCCCGCGGCCTTTCCCATGTCGATCTCAAGGTCGGCGCCACCAATGGGCCCGCGGTCGGTCTCTACCGGCGTGCCGGCATGGTGGAAGCGCCGCTCTAGCTGACCATCACCACGTGGCTCACCAGCCTTGATCCCGTGAAATGGTGAACGAGCAGACCGGGAGGGTCCGATATCGCACTCTCCCTGCCATCCAGGCGGAGCCGGTTGGCACGCGCCACGGAGGGTGCCATGGTTGCGGGACGATGGGCAAAGCGCGTGAACATGGCCCGGTGGACATGGCCGCAGGTCAGGCCCAGGACCGTATCGCTCGCCTCCGCGATCACGCGCGACAGCTCGTCGCCGCCAAGGCAGATATTGCGATCCTTGCCGTCTATGCCGCACAGGAACGGATGCTGATGCTGGAAGATGAGTGCCGGCGGCCCGCCTGAATTGAGCTGTCCGGCGAGCCAGTCGAGTACGGGCCGGGCATCACCATGATGGGCACCCGATACGGTCACGTCCAGGCCGATGACGCGAAGGTCCGCCGAGATGTTCGCGGCCACGTTGAGCGGTCGCTCGCTCGTCCAGCCATATCGGCTGCCGAACGTGCGCAACATCAACCCATGATGGTCGACATTGCCAGGAACGACGAAGAACGGCAGGGCAGTCTGCTCCAGCCGGCCGCAGACTTTGGCGTAGCCGCGTTCCTGGTCCAGTTCGACGAGGTCGCCGCTGACGATGATGGCATCGGGGCGCAGCGGGTCCAGCCAGTCCAGCACGCGATCAAGCCGCTCCAGCGCTTCGGCGCTGCCATCGGCATGGATATCGCTGAGCTGGGCTATGATCATGCGCCGCTCGCGGGTCGAACCAGCGCCACCACCGAGCGCGGCGTCAGCGTGGCTGTCCCTTCGGTGAGCACGACCTCGCTGGTGCCATCCGAATGCAGGCCGACGGCCCAGTCGCCCTCCGGCAGGCGCGCAACGACCGGCTCGATCCTCCGGTTGAACCAGATCAGCACTTCGTCGTCCTTGTGACGCAGGTGCATGCCCAGCACGGAAGCCGTGGAATCGTTCCAGTCGCCCTGGGCCATCTCGCGCCCCTCCGGATGCAGCCACACCACATCCCGGATGCCATGCTTCTCTTGCCCGGTGAGGAAATGGTCGTGGGTCAGCGCCGCATGCGCCTTCCGGAACTTGCTCAGCGCCGACACATAGTCCACCAAGTCGCCATCGGCGCTTTCCCAGTCCAGCCAGGTGATCTCGTTGTCCTGGGCGTAGGCGTTGTTGTTGCCCCGCTGCGTCCGGTACATCTCATCGCCCTGCTGCAGCAGTGGCGTGCCGCGCGACAGCATCAGCGTTGCCAGCAATGCCCGGACATCGCGCTTGCGCGCCGCATTGATCGCCACATCATCCGTCTCGCCTTCGAAGCCGCAGTTCCACGAAGCGTTGTGGTTGTGGCCGTCGCGGTTATTCTCGCCGTTCGCTTCGTTGTGCTTGTCGTGGTAGCTCACCAGGTCGCGCAGCGTGAAACCGTCATGCACCGCCAGCAGATTGACGCTGGCGCTCGGCTTGCGCCCGGCGAAGTTGAAGATTTCGGCAGAGCCCGCCACCTTGCCGGCCAGCGCGCCGATCTTGCCGTCGCCGCCACGCCAGAATTCGCGGATTTCGTCGCGATAGGTGTCGTTGTGTTCCTTGAACTGCTTGCCGAATTGGCCCAGTCCATATCCGCCCGGGCCGGGATCCCACGGCTCGGCGACAAGGATGCATTGCTTGAGAACAGGATCGGCCTTGATCTTGTTGAGCATTTCAGCGTTCGGGTTGAACCCCGGATCACGCCCCAGCACTGTTGCGAGATCGAAGCGGAAGCCGGAAACGCCCATCTCCTCCACCCAATAGCGCAGGCTTTCGATCACCAGCCTTTGCACCGCAGGATGGTCGCAGCGCAGCGTATTGCCGGTGCCGGTGTCGTTCACCAGGTGCTGCTTTCCGTCCACCTCGACAAACCGGTAGTAGGTCTTGGCGTCCAGCCCCATCATGCTCAGCATGGGACCGTTGGCGTCGCTTTCCCCGGTGTGGTTGTAGACCACGTCCAGGATCACGGAGATGCCGTTCTTGCGATAGAGGTCGGTCATGTGCCGCAATTCCTGCGGCCCGCGCGGCGCCAGCCGCGGGTCGATTGCCGAATAGGCCACCGGATTGTAGCCCCAGGCATTGGTCAGGCCGAGCACCGGCAGGTGCCCCTCGTCGATCCACGCCGCGGTCGGCATCAGCTGCAGCGTGTCGACACCGATATATTTGAGGTGGTCGATGACCCGCTGCGTCGTCAGCCCTGCAATGGTGCCGCGCAGCGGCCCCTGCACGCTGGGATGGCGCATCGTAAAGCCGCGAACATTCATCTCGTAGAACATCGTCGGCGCCTTACGGCGCGGCAGGATGTTCTCGTTGCCCAGGCCAACCACGATGGCCTTGGGAATGAGCGGCGCGGTATCGACCGCCTCGGACCGGTCCAGCCGCAGCCGCGGCGAACGCACGAAGACCCGGTCCAGCCGCTTGGCATAGGGGTCGACAAGCAGCTTCATGGGGTCGAAGAAAAGCCCCTGGTCGGGGTTATACTCGCCGTCCGCGCGCAACCCGTAGCGGGTGCCGGCGCCGAGCCCGGCGATGAGCCCGGCGCGAATATTGTCCTTGTGGACGTCGAGCTCGAACCGGTCCGTTTCCTGGTCCTGCTCGTCGAAGATCGACACCCAGATCTTGCTGGCCGTCTCCGAGTAGACGGCAAAATTGACACCCTCGGCGACGACGGTTGCGCCAAGGTGCTCAATACTGCCCCCGCCGGGGACAAGTGCGGGCTTCATGGGGCGTCCGATGTTAGGTGATGACACTGGGTTCCTTGCGCCCGGTGCGCTGCTTGACCCCGGCGAGCTGCTCGGCCAGTCCGATGAGGGGTTCAAGGGCTGATTGGGTATCAAGGTCGTGTCGTCCATCGGCTGCCTCATATCGTTCGATATAAAGCCGCAACGTGGCGCCTACTGTGCCGGTTCCGCTCAGCCGCAGCACCAGGCGGGAACCATCGACGAAGCCGATGCGAATGCCCTGCTTGGCGCTGGTCGAGCCGTCCACCGGGTCGTGATAGGTGAAGTCGTCGGCATAGGCGACCTGCAGATCATCGCCAAAAGTTTTGCCCGGCAGTGACGGCAATTGCGCCCGCAGGTCTTCGACTAGCTTGTTGGCAATGGCCGCATCCACCTCTTCATAGTCGTGGCGCGTGTAGTAGTTGCGGCCATAGGTCGCCCAGTGCTCGCGCACGATCTCGTCGACGCCCTGCTTGCGGACGGCAAGGATGTTGAGCCAGAGCAGCACGGCCCAGAGCCCGTCCTTCTCGCGCACATGGTTCGAACCGGTGCCGGCGCTTTCCTCGCCACAGATCGTGACGCGGCCCGCGTCGAGCAGGTTGCCGAAGAACTTCCAGCCCGTCGGCGTCTCGTGCATTTCGATGCCGAGCTTCTCCGCCACCCGGTCCGCCGCTGCGCTGGTCGGCATGGAGCGGGCAATGCCCGCTATCCCGCCCTTGTAGCCGGGTGCCAGATGGGCGTTGGCGGCCAGCAGCGCCAGGGAATCGGAGGGCGTGACGAAGCGGTTCCGGCCGATGATCAGGTTGCGGTCTCCGTCACCATCGGAAGCCGCACCGAAATCCGGACCATCCGGGGTCATCAGCAGGTCATGCATGTCCTTGCAATAGACCAGGTTCGGGTCCGGATGCCCATCATTGAACGAGGGCGACGGCACGCCGTTGACGACGGTTCCCTTGGGGGCACCCAGCATGCCCTCGAGTATGGCATGGGCATAGGGCCCGGTGACGGCGCTCATGGCATCGAATGTCATGCGGAACCCACCGGCGAACATCGCCCGGATGGCCGGAAAATCGAACAGCGTCTCCATCAGGGCGGCGTAGTCAGCCACCGGATCGATGACCTCGACCACCATGTCGCCGGAGCGCTGCGAGCCGACGCGGCTGAGATCCACGTCCGGTGCATCGATGGTCTTGTAGCTGTCGATGACTTTCGTGCGGGCAAAGACGGCGTCCGTTATCTTCTCCGGGGCCGGTCCGCC
>CAMLOA010000009.1 GCA_946481445.1 uncultured Devosia sp.
CGCACGAGCTGGAAGGTACGGGCGACGCCCCGATGGGCGATGCGCGCGGGCCCAAGCGTGCTGATCGTGTTGCCAGCAAGCGCGATGGTGCCTTCGCTGACAGGCAGATAGCCCGAGATCATATTGAGGGCCGTGGTTTTCCCCGACCCATTGGGGCCGAGCAGGCCAACCGTCTCGCCTTCGGTCAGATCGAAACTCAGTCCATTGACGGCGGTCAGGCCGCCGAAGCGCTTGGTGACACCGTTGAGCGAGAGGAGCGTCATGCGCGCGCCTCCCTGCGGCTGAGGCGGGACCACAGACTTTCGCCAGCCGCCAGCACACCATTGGGCAGCACGAAGACGATAGCGATGAAGAGCAGGCCCAGGATGATCGAATAATGGTTGGGGAAGTTGGCGCTCAGCCATTCGAACAGCAGGAAGAGCGGGATGGCACCGAGCAGCGGCCCGAACAGGCGGCCAGGGCCGCCCAGCAGAGCCATGATGACGACGAGGAAACTGGTGGTCGGATTGAACACGATGGACGGCTCGATATAGGTCCAGCGTGGCGCCTGGATGGCGCCGGCCAGCGTCATGATCACGCAGGAGATCGAGAACAGCGTCAGCTTGGTCCGGGTTATTCGCACGCCCAGATGGCTGGCAACGACGGGATCATCGCCGATCACGCGCAAGGCCAGGCCGATGCGGGACTGGCGCACCCAGAAGGCGATGCTCAGCGTCGCCGCCAGCAGCGCCAGCAATTGCCAGTAGATGTGCTCCGGCCCCAGCGGCAGGAAAACATAGCGGCCCAGCGTACGGGTGACGTTCACCTCATAGTAGGTCACCAGTTGCCGCACCAGTTCGGTCAGGCCGAAGGTGAAGATGACGAAATAGATGCCGGCGAGCCGCAGCGTGGCGAGCCCGACAATCAGGGCCACGACAAGGCCCACAAGAGCTGCGACGACCAGGACCAGGGGATAGGGCAGCGTCTCGCTGAGCACAGCGACCGTGTAGGCGCCGAGGCCGAAGAAGGCGACCGTGGCGAGCGAGATATAGCGGGTGGGACCGGAGAACATGGCCCAAGCCGTGGCCAGCACGCCATAGCCGAGGATGCCGATCATGAGACCGAGCGGATAGGGGCCGGCATAGCTGGGTACGAAAGCGAGCGCTGCAAGCACAACGATGGCGAGGACGAGCTTCATCGTGCGGCCTTTCCGAACAGGCCTTGCGGACGGACGACGAGAACCGCGAGGAAGATGAGATAGGTGGCGGCCAGCGTCAGGCCGGGATCGATGAAGCTGGCAACCAGCGTTTCGACCAGGCCCAGGATCAGGCCCGCGGCCAGCGCGCCCATCAGATTGCCGACGCCGCCCATGATAACGACGATGAGCGCCTTCATGGTGAAGATCACGCCCATCGTGGCAGAGAAGGTCAGATACATTGAAACCACCACGCCGCCGGCTGCAGCCAGCGCGCCGCCGATGGCAAAGGCGAAGCGGGCGACGCTGTCGACATCAATGCCGACAAGGGGCGCCGAAGCGGGATTGGCGGCGACGGCGCGAATGACGGTGCCGAAGCGCGTGCGGGTTAGCACCAGCCAGAGGCCAAGTCCGAAGGTGATGGCCAGCCCGAAAGCCAGCAGGCGATTGGCGGCAATGGTGGTGCCCAGGATATCGACCGGCACGGCAAGGTAGCTGTAGCTCATGAAGCCCGAGCCGAAGATCACCAGCGCCACGCCCTGAATGACGAAAAGCAGCCCGAAGGTGGCCAGGATCGAGTCGCCTTCCAGCCGGCCGCGATCACGGGAGCGCCGGGCCAGCGGTTGCAGCATCACGGCATAGATCAGCCAGCTCAGGGCAAAGCCGGCCGGAATGACGATCAGCATGCCCAGCAGTGGGTTGATGCCGAGCGCCGTGAACAGCACGAAAGCACCGAAGCTGGCCGCGATGATGATGTCGCCATAGGCCAGGTTCATGATGCGCGCGACGCCATATTGCAGCGTCAGGCCCATCGCCACGAGGGCATAGGTGCCCCCGAGCACGAGGCCAGTCAGGATGGCGCTGAAGAGCATGGGGGCTCCGGTCGATTGATGTTCATCGGGGCGAGGGATGCCCCCTCCCAACCTCCCCCTGGAAGGGGGAGCAGCAGATCGCGTTCATGGCGGCGTTTCACCCGCCCACCGGCCGGGCTCCTCCAAGGGGAGGTGCCGTCCGGGGGCCGTGGCGAAAGCAGTAAGCCTAAGCCGCAGGAACCCATGCCGGCTTGGGCACGACGGGCTCGCGCGCGCCCGCCCGCTCCGTATGCGCCAGGCCGACGAACTTGCCGTCCTGCCACTGACCAACCGTCCAGAGCGAGCGCAGCTGGTTGTCGACCAGTTTCACCTTGCCGATGATGGTGTCGAATTCACCGCTGGAGATTTCGGCGGAGATGGCCTCGCGGTCGATGTCGCCCACGCGCTCGATGGCCTGCTGCAGGATTTCGAGGCTCGCATAGGTGACGGCGCTGGCCCAGTTGTCCGGCGCCTGGCCATTGAGCGCGATGTGCCGTTCGAAGTAGGCGGCGAGTGCTTCGCTGTCGGGGTCGATGCCGCCGATCCCCATGACGCCGTTGTGGTTCGGCCCGGCAATGCCCGGATAGATGGGGAAGGCCGTACCGACGCCGAGATAGAACACTTTTGGGCTGAAATTGGCGACAACGGATTGCTGCGTCAGGGCAAATGTGTCGGGTGGATAGGAGAAGGCGACAAATATATCGACGCCCAGCCCGGCAACCTCGCTGATGATCGGAGCGAAATCCGACGTGCCGAGCGGATAGCTCTTGTCATAGACCAGCTCGAACCCGGCCGAAGTGAAGGCGGGCGTGGCGGCCCTGGAGAGATCGATGCCGAAGCCATCGGCAACCGAGGCGATGGCCACCTTGTTGTTGATGGTGCCCGCGTCGCGCTGCTTGACCAGCAGCGCCACCAGCGCCTCCGCATAGTCGTGTCCACCACCCAGCATCCAGAAGCTGTGCTTCCAGCGCTTGACCAGGTCCGGAGCCATGTCGGTGACGGCGGTGCCGGCGAGCTGGGGATAGCCGAAGCGATCGAAGGTGGGTCCGGAGGCGAGGTTGGCGCCCGTGCCCCAGGTGGGCAGGATCAGGTCGACATTGTCCTGGGTGGCCAGGCGTTCGATGGCGCGTACAGTCTCCTCGGCCGTCGAACGGTCATCATATTCAGTGACTTCCAGCGGCAGGGTCACCCCAAGCTTGGAGAGGGTGATGCCGCCTGCCTTGTTCACGTCATCGACCCAAAGCAGGTAGTTGGGCGTCGTCGAGATTCCGGCGCCGGCGGCGTTAGGGCCGGTCTTGGAAATGGCGTAGCCGATACGCACGGCCGTGCGGTCCTGCGCGAGGACCGGCAGGCCCGACAGGGCCGTAGCCAGGGCGCTGACGCCCATGCCCTGCAAGACGGATCTGCGGCTGATAGTGGTCATGTGACTTCCTCCTCCTGCCCGACATTGCGGGCGCTCCCAGATGTGGTGCCGGCAGCGACCTTGCTTGGTCTTTGGCGGTCCGGCTCCAACCCTGACTGAAGCGTAGATCGCCAGGCGATCGACGAAAATGGACATTACGGAGAGATAAATGTACTTTTGACGGCCTTGCGCGAGGTGAAGCATGATCGAACGGGTGATAGGCGCCCTGCCTGGCCCCGGCCTGATGCAGGATGTGGAGGTCGGCGACATAGCCGGCGCCCTGTCCGCGGCGGAATGGGACTTTTCCGCTCCCCGGGCACGGCTGGGTGCACATGGCTTCGTCCTGGCATCGGGCCACGGCGTGGTGCGTCAGGAGGGCGCTGCGACCACAATAGAGGCGCCCTGCGTCATCTGGCTACCCAGCGGCATGACGGGGAGCGTATGGGTCGAAGCGGGTGCGCGTGGCGTGATGATGACCGTCTCGGATGCAGCCCTGGGCCGCGTCGTGCCGGCCAGCTCGATTGCCGGCCAGCTGCGGCAGGCGATCGACCGACCGCTGCTGGGCATGCGTATCGAGGCTGCAGCGGCACGCGCGATCATTCACGACCTCGAAGACATCAGGCGAGAAGCGCTCGAAGACCTGCCCGGCATGCGCGAGACGATCATGAGCCGGTTGTGCCTTGTGCTCATCGCCTTCTGGCGGCTGGGCGGGGTCGCCACGCAGCAGCAGGCCTCGCCACGCGTCCTGGTGCAGAATTTCATGCAACTGGTCGAACTGAACGCCCGCGCGCAGTGGCGCGTGGCAGACTATGCGCGTGCCATGGGAATCTCCGCCGACCGGCTGACTTCGGCCATCCGCCGCGCCACGGGTCAGTCACCGCTTGAGCTGGTGCATCGCCGGCTGCTGGAAGACGCCGAGAGCTTGCTGGAACGTTCGGCGATGCAGGTCAGCGAGATCGCGGATACGCTTGGCTTCCGCGACCCCGGCTATTTCAACCGCTTCTTCTCCCGCATCAAGGGCGTGTCGCCCGGACGCTACCGTCAACAGATGCGGCGGCTGCGGGCGGGACGCGACGGCTCCTATGCGGCTTGGCCGTGACGACCCAAGCCAGCGGGCTTCTTGAGCATAGTTGATCTGCTGGCCAGCCTGGCGACCGGGTTTTCCATTTTCCGTGAGCCGCTCTTCCTGCCGCTAGTCGAGGTTCAGTGACAGTTCGATTTCGCCCTCCACGATGCGCCCTGTCTCGGTAAGGCCCATCGACTGGTAGAAGCGCCTCGCCGCTTCGTTTTCCGGAGCACAGGAGGTCTGAAAGCAGCCATTGTTGCGGCTCCGCGCCCAGTCGATGGCTCGTGCTACTGCGACGCGACCATGCCCATGGCCCTGGTGATCCGCGCCGATCATGAGCCGCAGCATGAAGGCGGCGGTGGGGTCATCGTCCTCGAACAGTTCTTCGTGCTCGCGAAAGTCGATCATGGCCAGCAGGCCGACAATCGTCTCATCGGCCCAGATGCTGAAGGCGTAACCGCCGCTGATATAGTGGACCTCCGCAAGGGTGACCGGATTGGGCGCGACAAAGGCCTGCTGATCCGGGCGGACCTTTAGCTCAAACAACGCATCGAGATCGGCGCGAACGACCGGTCGCAAGCTAATCACTGGTTCTCTCCCGCTCGTGTCGGACACTGCTGCTTTGATAGTCGGGCGACAAGGCACGACTGCAGGGCGATACACATCCTAACGCATTTCCTGTTGACGGAAGCTCTGCAGCTGATCTATGACATCGGTGTCATGACATCGGTGTCATAAACTGAGCGTGGCGAAGGGGAGGGCTCCATGGCGACCATCTACGACGTAGCAAAGGCTGCGAACGTGTCTCCGAAAACGGTCAGCCGCGTGCTGAACGGGGATGCGCCTGTCGGCCAGAAAACGCGCGACGCCGTCGAGGCCGCGATGGCTGAACTGGGCTATGTCCCGTCCAACGCGGCGCGCATGATGCGGTCCAACCGCTCGGGCCTGATTGGGCTGATCACCGGCGCTATCTCGGCCACGACGGAAAATGTGCAGGTTGCGGGCCTGCCGGAATTGATGCTGGTGCAGGGCATCCAGCAGATCATCGGGCTGAGCGGCAAGACGCTGATGATTGCCGATACGGGAGGCAGTCTCGATCGCGTGCCCGCCCTGATCGATACCTTCGTGCGCCATCGCGTCGAGGGGCTGATCTATGTCGCCGAATACCACCAGAAGGTCAGCCTGCCGCGCCTGCCGGACGACGTGCCGATGGTGCTGACCAATTGCTTTGATGATATCGGCACACCGGCTGTGCTGCCCGATGACCGGCGCGGCCAGCATGATCTGGTCAAGCGCCTGATTGCCGGTGGGCACGAGCGCATCGCCTACCTGACCCTGCGCGAGGACATCGTCGCCACCGGGCTGCGCAAGGCGGGCTATCGTGATGCCCTTGCTGAGGCACGCCTGTCCTACGATCCGGTACTGGTGCAGTGCGGCGAACTGACAAGCCCCGAAGGCGAAACCCAGGTGCTCTGGGACGCCATCGACCGCATGCTGCGCCTGCCCGTGCCGCCCACGGTGTTCTGCTGCGGCAATGACCGGCTGGCGCTCAAGGTCTATGGCATCCTGCGCTCGCGCGGCATGCAGGTGCCCGGCGAGATTTCGGTTGCCGGCTATGACAATTACCGCATCATCGCCGAGACGCTTTACCCGCCGCTGACCACGGTGGAACTCCCCTATACGGCCATGGGCGTGCGCGCGGCGCAGCGCCTGATCGGCCTGATTTCCGGCGAAGGCCGGGAAGACCCAAGCCCGTCCATCGTCGCGGGCCCGGTCCACTGGCGCGGCTCGGTCACCGACCGCCGCCCCAGCAATGTTTCTCAGCTCAAGATCGTCAGGGAGGAATAACCTATGAACAAGCTCGCCATAGTGGCAGGGGGGCTGATTGCGGCCACGCTGCTCAGCAGCACAGCAATGGCCCAGACCACGCTCTCGATGTGGTATCACGGCGCCGGCAACGAGGTCGAAGCCAAGATCATCAATCAGATCGTTTCGGACTTCAACGCCAGCCAGTCCGACTGGGTGGTGGAACTCGAAAGCTTCCCGCAGGCCGCCTATAATGACAGTGTCGTGGCCGGCGCCCTGGCGGGCAACCTGCCTGACATTCTGGACGTCGACGGTCCGGTGATGCCCAACTGGGCGTGGTCAGGCTACCTGCAGCCGCTCAGCATCGACGAGACCAAGATCGCCGAATTCCTGCCCGGCACCAAGGGCATGTGGGACGGCAAGCTCTATTCCATCGGCCTGTGGGATGCCGCGGTCGCCCTGGTCTCGCGCCAGTCGATCCTCGACGAACTCGGCCTGCGCACGCCCACGGTGGACGAGCCCTGGACCGGCGAAGAATTCATGGCCGCGCTCGATGCCGCCAAGGCCTCCGGCAAGTATGAATATGCCTTCGATCCGGGCATGGCCTGGACCGGCGAATGGTACCCTTACGCCTTCTCGCCCTTCCTGCAGAGCTTTGGCGGCGATATCATCGACCGCTCGACCTACACCACGGCGGAAGGCGCCCTCAATGGCGAGGCGGCCATCGCCTTCGGCGAATGGTGGCAGGGGCTATTCACCGATGGTTATGCCCAGGCCGCGCAGGATCCCGCAGATCGCGACTCCGGCTTTGCCAATGGCAAGTATGCCTTCTCCTGGAACGGCAACTGGGCTGCCCTGGGTTCGCTCAGCGCCTTTGACGACGCCGTCTTCCTGCCCGCCCCGGACTTCGGCAATGGCCCCAAGATCGGCGCTGCCTCCTGGCAGTTTGGCGTCTCGGCCACCTCCGAGCATCCCGAGGGGGCTTCGGCCTTCATCGAGTTTGCCCTGCAGGACAAGTACCTGACGGCCTTCTCCGATGGCATCGGCCTGATCCCGCCAACGCCTGCCTCGGCGGCGGCATCGGTCAACTACACGGCCGGTGGGCCGATGGAAGTGTTCTATGAGCTCTCCGCCAAGCAGGCCCTGCTGCGGCCTGTGACCCCCGGCTATGTCGTCGCCGCCAAGGTGTTCGAGAAGGCGCTGGCCGACATTGCCAATGGCGCCGATGTCGCCGAAACCCTCGATGCCGCCGTCGACGAGATCGATGCCGATATCGAAAAGAACGGCAATTACGGCTTCTAGGGCACACCCCTCTGGTCCTGGAGGGATCCCGGCTTCGGCCGGGGTCCCAAACTCAAAAGACAGGCGGCAGCAATGGCTTCGAAATTTACCCGCTCCAACCGCACAGGCTGGACCATGGCCGGACCTGCGGCCCTGTTGATGGCGATCTTTGTCGTGCTGCCCTTTATCTTCGCAATCGGGCTGAGCTTCACCAACCAGCGGCTGATCTCGCCAAATCCAACCCAGTTCGTTGGCCTCGCCAATTACGAGCAACTGCTTGGCCTCGGGCTGCTGACCCTCGAGCCGGAACGCGATGCAGCAGGCGCCGTGGTCCGCGACGATAGCGGCAACCTGGCCTACCCATCCCTGCGCAGCTTTACCCGCAACAATGCCGACTATCCGCAATATGACGGCATGCGCGAATGGTTCAGCTTCGACCTGGGCGAAAACCGCACCTATGTGCTGGGCCGCGACATCGTCTTCCTCAAGGCCATCGTCAACACAGTGATCTTCGTGCTGGTCGTGGCGCCCGTCCAGGGTGGCCTTGCATTGGGCCTAGCCTTGCTGATCAACCAGCGGCTGCGCGGCATCAACTTGTTCCGCGCCATCTACTTCATGCCGGTCGTGGTCTCGATCGTGGTGGTCTCGCTGCTCTGGCGCTTCATCTACGACGGTGACAGCGGCCTGCTGAACAACCTGCTCGGCGCCATCACCTTCGGAGCCTTCCCGCGCACGGACTGGCTGGGCAATCCCGGCACGGCCCTGGGCTCGATCATCGCCATGTCGATCTGGCAGGCCGTGGGTTTCCACATGGTGATCTGGCTTTCAGGCCTGCAGACCATCAGCCCCACGCTTTACGAGGCTGCTGCCATCGAGGGCGCTTCGACCTGGCAAACCTTCCGCTATGTCACCTGGCCCGGCCTGCGCAACACGGCGGTCCTGGTGCTGATCGTCATCACCATGCAGGCCTTCTCGCTGTTCAGCCAGATCGACGTGATGACCGGCGGCGGCCCGCTCGACTCCACCCAGACCATCGTCTTCCAGGCCGTGGAACGCGGCTATGGCAAGCAGGACATTTCGGGTGGATCGACCATTTCGGTGGTGCTGTTCGTGATCGTTTTGTCCATCTCGCTCATCCAGCGCTGGCTCACCCGGGAGAAGAAATGATGGCCGCCACAGCCCCCGACAATCATGGCCTGCGCCTGGCGGTACGCTATGCCGTGCTGATCCTGATCTCGGTGATCTTCATCTTCCCGTTGATCTTCATGCTGATGTCGAGCCTCAAGCCCGACCAGCAATTGCTGACCGATACGGAAAGCCTGCGCGCCTTCCTGCCGGTGGGTGACATCTCGCTGGACAACTACTTCGCCGCCTTCCGCCGGGCGCCGGTGGGCCTGTTCGTGTTCAACTCGGTGCTGGTCACCGGCCTCACGGTGCTGCTGTCGCTGGTTGTCTGTTCGCTGGCCGCCTTTGCCTTCGTCTTCATCGACTGGCGCGGCCGGGAACTGCTGCTGACGCTGATCCTCGCCACGCTCATCGTGCCGTTCGAGACCATCGCCATCCCGCTGCTGCTGATCTCGGCCAACCTGCCCTGGATCGGGTTCGAGGGCATCACCCGCGGCTGGCTCAATTCCTACCAGGTGCAGATCGTCCCCTTCATCGCCGATGGCCTGACGATTTTCCTGTTCGTGCAGTATTTCAAGGATCTGCCGGGCGAACTGATCGAGGCGGCCCGAGTGGAAGGCGCCAGCTGGGGCCAGATCTACCGCAAGGTGGTGATGCCGCTGGCCGGGCCAGTCCTTGCCACCGCGGCAATCCTCAAATTCCTGGCCATGTACAACCAGTATCTCTGGCCGCTCATGGTGGTGCAGCAGGAGAGCTACCGTCCGGTCATGGTGGGCCTGCAATACTTCTTCCAGCTCAACCGCGCCTGGGGCGAGATCATGGCCTATCTCTCGCTCATCACCGTCCCGGTGCTGGCCTTCTACCTTTTCCTGCAACGCGCTTTCATTGCCTCGATCGCCTCGACCGGCGTCAAGGGCTGACGGAGACTGACTATGGTAATTGCCCTCAAGGACAAATGGATCTGGGACAGCTGGTATGCCCATGACGGCACCCGCTGGCATGGTTTCTTCCTCCAGGCCGACAAAAGCCTGGGCGACCCGGACCTGCGCCATTTCAACGTCTCCCAGGGTCATGCCGTCTCGGACGACCTGGTCAACTGGACGCATCTGGGCACCATGCTCAAGCCCAGTGAGACACCCGCCTGGGACGACTACACCACCTGGACCGGCTCGGTCGTGCAAGGCGACGACGGCCTCTGGCACCTCTTCTATACCGGCAGCACGCGCGCCGAGCAGGGCCTGCGCCAGCGCATCGGCCACGCCACCTCGACCGACCTGCATAGCTGGCAGCGGGTCGGCACCGGCCTTGTCCTCGACCTCGTCGGCCCCAATGCCCACCACTACGAGGTTGATCATGTCGGCCGCTGGCATGACCGGGCGATGCGCGACCCCTGGGTCATGCGCGACCCCAATGGCCCGGGCTGGTTGATGTACTTCACCGCACGGGTGCCCGACGTGGCCGAGCCCAATGGCGGCGGCGCCATCGGCTTTGCCACCTCGCCCGATCTCATGACCTGGACACTGCAGCCCCCGGTCTTTGCCGGTGGCTTCGGCCAGCTCGAAGTGCCCCAGGTCTTCAATGTCGGCAACAAGTGGTATTGCCTGTTCTGCACCTCCAGCTTCCACTGGTCGGAAGCCTACAAGGCCAGCCATAAGCAAAGCCCCGTCACCGGCAACCACTACCTTATTGCCGATGACCCGCGCGGGCCCTGGACCGTCGCACCGGGCCCGTTCTTCGATGGCGCAGAACCTTGCCGCCGCTACGCAGCCCGCATTGTTCAGACCCCTGACGGACTGCGCATCCTGGGCTTTGCCGATAACGGCAAGGCTAATTTCGGCGGCTATGTCATGGATCCCGAGCCTGTCGTGGTGGGCCACGACGGCCTGCTCTCGGTGGTCCCCATCGCAAACGCAGCGGAGTAGAACCATGGCACGGGTTTCCCTTTCCGGCATCAAGAAGGACTATGGCGGGGTCGAGGTCATCAAGGGCGTCGACATCGAGATCGCCGACGGCGAGTTCACCGTGTTTGTCGGCCCCTCGGGCTGCGGCAAGTCGACCCTGCTGCGCATGATTGCCGGGCTCGAGGACATTTCGGGCGGCACGCTGACCATCGGCGACAAGGTCGTCAACGACCTGCCGCCCAAGGATCGCAGCATTGCCATGGTGTTCCAGAGCTATGCCATCTTCCCGCATATGACGGTGCGCGAGAACCTGGCCTTTGGCTTGACCATCGCCAACGCCCCCAAGGCGGAAAAGGACGCCAAGGTCGCCGAAGCCGCCCGCATCCTGCAGATGGAGCACCTGCTGGAACGCCGCCCCAGCCAGCTCTCCGGCGGCCAGCGCCAGCGCGTGGCCATCGGCCGGGCCATCGTGCGCGAGCCCGGCGTGTTCCTGTTCGACGAGCCGCTGTCCAACCTCGACGCCGCCCTGCGCGTCGACATGCGCATGGAGCTGGCCAAGCTGCATGCCGATCTGGGCGCCACCATGATCTACGTGACCCACGACCAGGTGGAGGCCATGACGCTGGCCGACAAGATCGTGGTGCTCAATGCCGGCATCGTGCAGCAGGTGGGTTCGCCCCTCGAGCTTTACCACCGCCCGGCCAATATCTTCGTGGCCGGCTTCATCGGCTCGCCCAAGATGAACTTCCTCAGGGTCAAGGTCGAAGCCGTCGATGCCCATTCGATCAAAGTGGGTTCCACCGACCTGGGAACACTCGTCCTGCCCAAGGCCAATGTGGCCGCACAGGTCGGCGACGAGGTCACGGTGGGCATGCGCCCGCATCACCTCACCATCGGGGGCGCAAGGGACATGACCGGGCGGGTGGCTCTGGTGGAACGCCTGGGCAACGAGACCCTTGCCGCCATCGTGCTGGGCTCAGGCCAGCAGATCATCGCGGCCCTGCCAGGCGACATCGACGTCGCGACGGGCCAGGAACTGCACCTGGCCACGCAGCTCGACCGGGCGAGCCTGTTTCTTGCCGACGGCGTGGCTGCCTAGTCCGCGAAGCAAAGCCCCAGTTCCCCCGGGGCCTTCATGGCTAAGCCATTGAGAATGCGCGGTCGTACATTGTCGACAAGCAGCGCCAGGCTTTTGGCACCGGGATGACCCTCGCCGGTGCTGGGCATCCGGCCTTGCAGGTGGGACGCAGGTGGCGGGTCGGCGACGCGTCGCTACATGTTGGCGTAGACGGGACCTTCGCCGCCCTGTGGTGGCACCCAGGTGATGTTCTGGTTGGGATCCTTGATGTCGCAGGTCTTGCAGTGCACGCAGTTCTGCGCGTTGATGACGTAAGTCTTCACGCCCTCGCGTTCGGTCCATTCATAGACGCCTGCCGGGCAGTAGCGGGTGGATGGACCGTCGAAAACATCCAGTTCCGAACTGCGCTGCAGGGCAGGGTCGTTGAGCTGCAGATGGCTGGGCTGGTTTTCGTCATGGTTGGTGTTGGACAGGAACACCGACGAGAGCCGGTCGAAGGTCAGCACGCCATCAGGCTTGGGATAGTCGATCCTGCGGTGCATGGAAGCCGGCTCCAGTGACTGGGCATCGGACTTGCCATGCTTGAGGGTGCCGAACAGCGAGAAGCCGAAAAGCTGGTTGCACCACATGTCGAGGCCGCCCAGCCCGACACCGAGGATGGTGCCGAACCTGGACCATAGCGGCTTGACGTTGCGCACCTTGTGGAGGTCGTGGCCGATCGGGCCGGCGCGCCAGCCCTCCTCGATGCCGGTCACCTCGTCATTGGCGCGGCCCGCGGCAATGGCGGCAGCGACGTTTTCGGCGGCCAGCATGCCCGAATGAACGGCATTGTGGCTCCCCTTGATGCGGGGCACGTTGACGAGGCCCGCAGAGCATCCCACCAGGGCACCGCCGGGGAAGCTGAGCTTGGGGACCGACTGGTAGCCGCCTTCGGTAATGGCGCGGGCGCCATAGGACAGGCGCTTGCCACCTTTGAAGGTCCTGGCGATAGCGGGATGCGTCTTGAAGCGCTGGAATTCCTCGAAGGGGTAGAGGTAGGGGTTCTTGTAGTTGAGATGGACCACGAAACCCACGGCCACGAGATTGTCCTCGAGGTGATAGAGGAACGAGCCGCCGCCCGTCTTCATGTCGAGGGGCCAGCCGAAGCTGTGCTGCACCAGGCCCGGCTTGTGGTTTTCCGGGGTAACCTCCCAGAGTTCCTTGAGGCCGATGCCGAACTTGGCCGGCTCGCGGTCCTTGTCGAGTGCGTAGCGGGCGATGAGCTGCTTGGCCAGCGAGCCGCGAACGCCCTCGGCGATCAGCGTATACTTGCCGAGCAGCGCCATGCCGCGCGTATAGTTGGGACCGGGCTCGCCATTCTTCTCGATGCCCATGTCGCCGGTGGCGACGCCGGCCACGGCACCATGCTCGTTGTAGAGCACTTCAGCGGCGGCGAAACCTGGATAGATATCTACCCCCAGAGCCTCGGCCTTCTGGGCCAGCCAGCGGCAGACATTGCCCAGCGAGACGATGTAGTTGCCGTGATTGTTCATCAGCGGCGGCATCAGGAAATTCGGGATGCGCAGGGCGCCCGTCTTGCCCAGCACGAGGAACTGGTCGTCGGTGACCGGCGTCCTGAACGGGTGGTCGGATTCCTCGCGCCAGTCCGGCAGCAAGCGGTCGATGCCCGAAGGATCGACGACGGCGCCGGAGAGGATGTGCGCACCCACTTCGGCACCCTTTTCGAGCACGACGACCGACAGGTCCGGATTGAGCTGTTTCAGGCGAATGGCCGCCGAGAGGCCAGCCGGGCCTGCCCCCACAATGACGACATCGAACTCCATGCTCTCGCGTTCGGGCAGTTCGGCCGGCTCAACCATTTACTCTTCTCTCTCGCGCTCAGGCAGCAACCATTGCTGCTACCAGTTTCTGCAGCGAAACCGAACCCAGCTTCGTGCCCGTTGCATCGGTAACAAGTACCGTTTGCTTGCCCGATGACAACAGGGCAGAGACAGCTTTCTCCAGCACGGTGCCGGAAGGCAGGTCGATGCTGTCGGCCTGGTCGGCCTGGCCGGGCTCCATGATCGTCTCGATCTGGATGACCTTGCCGCGATTGACGTGCTGGACGAACTCCATGATGTAGTCGTCGGCGGGCTTGAGGACGATCTCCTGGCCGGTGCCCTGCTGGATGACCTCGCCATCGCGCAGGATGGCGATGCGATCGCCCAGGCGCAGGGCCTCGTCCAGGTCGTGGGTGATGAAGACGATGGTCTTCTTCACTTCCTTCTGCAGGTCGAGCAGGATCGACTGCATGTCGACCCGGATCAGCGGATCGAGCGCGGAGAAGGCTTCGTCCATCAAGAGGATCGGCGCGTCATTGGTGAGCGCACGGGCAAGGCCGACGCGTTGCTGCATGCCGCCCGACAATTGGCTGGGATAGCGTTCCTCAAAGCCTTTCAGCCCAACGCGCTCAAGCCAGTGCATGGCGGCTTCCACTTGCCGCGCGCGCGGCAGGCCCTGCAGTTCCAGGCCGTACACCGCGTTTTCGAGCACATTGCGGTGCGGCAGCAGCCCGAACTGCTGGAACACCATGGCCGTCTTGTGCCGGCGGAACTCCCGCAGTTCGGTGGGCGACATCTTGCAGACATCGACGCCGGCCACCAGCACTTCGCCCATGCTCGGTTCGACGAGGCGATTGATGTGGCGGATCAGCGTCGATTTGCCCGAACCGGACAGCCCCATGATGACCTGGATACAGCCCGCCGGCATGGCGATGTTGATGTCGTTGAGGCCCAGCACGTGCTGGTGCTTCTCGAGAATATCCCGCTTGCTCACGCCCTGCTGGAGCAGCGGCACGATGCGCTCGGGATGACTGCCGAAGACCTTGGACAGGTGCTTGATCTCGATGTCGTAGCTTTGCGTCTGCCCGTTAGGCATGTCCCTGCTCCCGGTGCTTCTGCAGGCGCTGCCCGAAGGCCTGGCTGATGCGATCGAAGATGATGGCGATGCCCACGATCGCCAGGCCATTGAGGATGCCCATGGTGAAGTATTGATTGTTGATGGCGCGCAGCACCGGCTGCCCCAGGCCCTCGACGCCGATCATGGAGGCGATCACCACCACGGCGAGCGCC